>NZ_BMOL01000015.1 GCF_014647055.1 Deinococcus aerolatus
TCAGCAGTGTGTTGAAAAATGACTTTTCTGATGCCTCGAGTATACCTGTTTAAACGGAATCCGTATGACTCATAGTCCGGCACGTGCAAGGTGTCTGGCACTGACCTCAGACTCATTCATGAGTTTGCCACAAGGGGAAATTTAAGGAAGTTGTGAGTCAGGATACAAGATGCTGAATAGGTGGCCTTCACTTTCCTTCTTAAAGGGACAATTCCTGAACTGGCCGCTCCCCGGCTCAGGCTCATCCACAAATGGACGACCCATCTTCTACGCCCCGAACGTCAGCGCATTACCGCAATCCTGATCCTGACCTTCCTGCCTTTGGCGCTGTTCGCCATCCTGGCCACGGTGGAAACCCAGCAACTGACCAGCAAGGCCTGGAACAGCGTGCAGCAGAGCGACCATTACCAGGCGGCACGCTATCAGGTTGGCGCTGAGGAGTCCCTGGAGCGCAAGTACCGCCTGGAGCCGTCGGCCGCAGTCCTGCAGCGTCACACGGACGCGGGCGCGGCTCTGGTTTCGATCCTGAAGACCCTCCGATCTGAGGTGGTGCCAGACGAACAGCGCCAGATCGACGGCATCCTACGGTTGCACAAGCAGTACCTGGACGCGGTTCATACGCAGCTCTTCCCTGCGGTGGACGCTCACGATCTGGCCCGACAGACGGCAGTGGACACCGGGCTGATCGATCCCATGTTCGATACGCTTCAGGAGGAGGTCAACAAGGCCTCTGTCGCGCACAATATGGTGGCCAAGCAGCATGTTCGCCAGCTGATGTGGATCCAGAAGGCCTTGGTGGTGGTCACGCCGTTGGTCTTCATCCTTGGGCTGTGTGTAATGTGCTACTTCTGGTTCAAGTTCCAACTGCAGCAGACCCGCCTTGATGAAGTGACCTCACAAGCCATGGCCCACCTGAAGACTGAGGCGACGACCGACAGCTTGACCGCATTGGGCAATCACCGCGCCTTCCAGGAGGCACTTGGGGAGATGATGCAGCGCATGACATCTGGCGGCCAAGGCTTCACGCTGGCGCGACTGGATATCGACGAATTCAAGCTGATCAACGACAGGTACGGTCACCTGCGAGGCGATCAGACGCTGATCGACCTTGGCCGGATCCTGACCGCACAGTTCCCGGGACATGCCTACCGTGTGGGTGGCGACGAATTCGCGCTGCTGATGCCAGGCGACGGGGATCGGGCTATGCCGCTGCTGAACAGCCTATCCGCCACGCTCAGGCACGAACAGCTGCCCACCCTCAGCGTGGGGCTCATGTCGGCAAGTCAGGCAATCAGCAGTCCCGATGACCTGCAGCAGCAGGCCGATCAGGCGCTCTATGAGGCCAAGCGGCAAGGCCGCGACCGGATCGTGACCTTTCAGTCCATCGCCGATCGGGCAACGCTGACAGGCCACGACCAGGTTGTTTCGTTCCGCAACCTGTTGATGGCTGGCCACATGGACATCGCTTTCCAGCCAATCTGGAGTTGCCCACCTGACGACCAAAGTACGGTGACACTCCTCGGCTTCGAGGCCCTGGCGAGGCCGGCAGCCGGCTCAGGCTTTGCCGGACCACAGGAACTGTTCGACCTTGCGGCCCGCCTGAACCGCAGCCTCGCGCTGGACGACTTATGTTGGTCAAGCACCCTGAAGCGCTGCCACGGTCTCCCCGCCGGCGCCCTGCTGTTTTTGAACCTCACCCCGCAGACGCTTGACCAGGAGACGCCACTCGCGCCCCGGCTGCTGGCCGCCGTGAACGCAGCAGGCTTGCATCCGGGCCAGATCGTTCTCGAGGTCACGGAACGGAGCGTTGGACACATGTCTGCTGTGCTTCATCAGGCAAAGTTGCTGCGGGACGCTGGCTTCCGACTGGCCCTCGACGACGTTGGCGCTGGCAACGCTGGACTTGAGATGCTGCGGCAGTTGCACGTGGACTTCGTCAAGATTGACCGCAGCGTGGTCAGCGCCGCGCCCATGGATACCGTTACCAACGGTGTCCTGGCCGCCATCATGGCGTATGCCCGGGTGACCGGCGTGCGCGTGATCATCGAGGGTATCGAGACGGCGGACATGCTGAGAAACGGGACATCGATGGGGGCCGACGTAGCGCACGGGCATCTGCTGGCGGCGCAGGGGTATCTACTGGGACGGCCCGGCACGAATTTTGACGTCATGCCCCCAGTACTGGACAACTTCACTCAGTAGCCGACAACCCCAGTGAGCCGCTCCTGACCTGAACGCGGACAGGTTTATGGGATCGGCTCACGTTGAGCCGGGTCTCTAGTCGAAACCGTCCAAACTTTGGGGCCACCGCAGGAAAGGGCGGCCCGAAAGTTGGGGGCCAGGACAGTTGGCCTCACGCACGCAACGTTTGTCCAATACGTTTCGACGCACTACTACACCGCTACTACACCGGAAGGCCGAAAACGAACCCTCTAACCGCCGACCACAAATAGAAAACCCCGCGCTAGGCGGGACTTTTTGTTGGTGGGCGGTATAGGATTTGAACCTACGACCACTCGCTTGTAAGGCGAACGCTCTACCGCTGAGCTAACCGCCCACACCGGGGGCCTATGCTACGGGGTCAGGCGGAAAGGTTCAAGGGGTCCGGGACAGTAGCCCGCCTGTGGGGCAGGCTTCCACAGGCGGCACGCGGGTGATTCCCTTCCCCACCCCGCATCTCCTGACTGCCGCGCCGCCTGTCCACGGGAGTTACAGCACCCGGAAGGCCAGAAAGCCCGCGCCGATACCCAGAAGGATGCCCATCAGCACTTCCAGATAGGTATGGCCCAGCAACACCCGCACTGGCAGCGGCGCGAAGCCCGCACGCACCACGTCACGCAGTTCGCTGATCAGCTCGTTAAGCAGGGCGCCCTGCTGGCCGCTGGCGTGGCGTACGCCCGTCGCGTCATACATGACGATCATGCCGAAAACGGCGCTGACGGCAAAGGCCGCGCTGCCCACGCCCTCGGACAGGCCGACGCCGGTGTTCAGGGCGGCCACCATGGCGCTGTGGCTGCTGGGCATGCCACCCGTTTCCATAAAGGCCGCAGGCCGCCAGCGCCGCTCGATCAGCAGAATCAGAAAAACCTTGATGAGCTGCGCGCTGGTGGAGGCCAGGATGGCCGTCCACAGCCAGCGGTTGCTCAGCAGCTCAGCGAACGAGTTCACCGGCACCCTCGGAACGCAGATGATGCTGCAATTCGGCGGCCCGCACGGTGTTCGCCAGCAGCTGCGCCACGGTCATGGGACCGACGCCGCCCGGCACCGGGGTCAGCGCCCCGGCCACGCCAGAGACGTCCGGGTGAACATCGCCCACCAGATGGCTGCGGCCCCCGGCTCCCGGCACGCGGTTGATGCCCACGTCGATCACAGTAGCCCCGGGCTTGACCATCTCCGGCGTGATCAGCCCGGGGCAGCCGGCGGCCGCAATCAGGAGATCCGCCTCACGGGTCACGCTGGGCAGCCCGTGGGTGCGGCTGTGGGCCACGGTCACGGTGGCGTCGGCGTTGAGCAGCAGCGCGGCCAGCGGGCGGCCCACCAGATGGCTGCGGCCCACGATCACGGCCCGCACGCCGGCCACCGCAATCCCGTAGTGCTTCAGCAGGAACATGATCCCGGCCGGGGTGCAGGGCGTCAGCGCCGGCCGGGCGGCCCACAGCTCCCCCACGTTCAGGGGGTGGAAGCCGTCCACATCCTTGCGCGGGTCGATGGCGTGCAGCACGGCCATCTCGGCGATATGCGCGGGCAGCGGCAGCTGCACCAGGATGCCGTTCACGTCATCGTCGCGGTTCAGACTGTCGATCACGGCCAGCAGGTCGGCCTGGGAGGTGGCCTCTGGCAGCGCGTGAACGGTGCCGCGCAGGCCCACCTCGCCGGCCTTGCGCGCCTTGCCGCGCACGTAGCTGACGCTGGCGGGATCGTCCCCCACGCGCACGATGACCAGGCTGGGCTGGGCTGGCAGGCGACTGGCCCGCGCTGCGGCGTCTTGCAACAGCACCTCGGCCGCGGGCGGCCCCGCCAGCACCCGTGCGGTCACTCCTGCTCCGCCTGCGGTCCGGCGAGCGCGGTCTTCATGCTGCGGCTCAGGCCCGCCAGCACGCCGTTCACGAAACGTCCGGAATCATCACCCCCGAACTTGCGGGCGATGCGTACGGCGCTCTCGATCACCGGGGGGTGGGGCTCGGCGGTGTGGCCCATCTCGAAGGTGGCCAGCCGCAGCACGTTCAGGTCCGTCTGGGCCATCTGCCCGAAGCTCCAACCACGGATGGTGCGGTGCAGCGTCTCGTCGATCTCGGCGCGGCGCGCTCCGATGCCGTCCACCAGCTCGCGGGCGAAGGTCAGGGCCTCCTCGTTCAGGCGCGGGAAGGTGTCGTCGCCGTCGCGCATCTGGCCCTCGCTGCGGGTAAACACCGTGTCCAGCGGCAGGTCACCCCGGTCCGCCTCGAACAGCACGCGGAAGGCAAATTCGCGGGCGGCGCGGCGGGTACCGACCGGCTGGACGGCCTTGTCCCGGCGGCGGGTCAAGACAGCCCCCGAACGGCGGGCGCGGCGGGAACGCACACGCCCTGAACGGTGACGTTGACGGCCCGGACCTTCAGGCCGGTCATCAGCTCAATGTTCTCGCACACGGCGCGCTGCACCTGCTGGGACACGCCCATCAGATTCTGCCCGAAATCCACGTTCAGGCCCACGTCCACACTGACGCTGCCGCCGTCGCGGGTCACCCGCAGGGCGCGGGGTTTGCGGGCGCTGCTCTGGTTGCGCAGCACCTCGCCCATATTCAGCGGCGCGGAGGCGACCTCGGTGCCCTCGATGCCGGTGATGGTGGTGGCGGCGATGTCCATCAGGACGCTCTTGCTGATCTCGACTTCGGAACTGGGGGTGTTGGACTGAGTTGGGTTGCTTGCCATGATGGGAATGCCTCCGCGCGCGGGCCGAGTGGTGCGCCGCGCCAGTACGCGACAGTTTAGAGGGTTGTGGGCAGTAACGCGCGGGACGGGCGGCGAAGGAGGCCCTCTCACATCTTCAGGGAACGGCGGCGGGGCGGGCAGATGAGGCTTGCCCCGCCGCTGCACGTCCGGTTGTCCAGCTTCTCAGGCCGCGCCTGTCTCCTCTACCCCTGCTCTTCCACCCCTTTTTCGGCCAGCAGGGCCGCCAGCCCGGCCTCGTCCAGCACGTCCACCCCCAGTTCCTGCGCGCGGGTCAGCTTGCTGCCGGCGTCCTCCCCGGCAATCAGGTAGGAGGTCTTGCCGGTCACGCTGCCGGTCACTCGGCCCCCGGCGGCCTCCAGCTCGGCCTTGATGGCGTCGCGCGGGCGGCCCAGGCTGCCGGTGATGACGAAATTCAGCCCGCGCAACTGTTCGCCGCGCCGGACCTCCTCCGCCTGCGGATTGACGCCTGCCGCCTTCAGTTTGTTCAGCAGCGTGACGTAACTGTCGGTTTTCAGGGCCACCGCCACGCTCGCGCCGATCACCTTGCCCAGGCCCGGCACGGCCTCGATCTGCTCGGGGGTGGCGGCCATCAGCGCGTCCAGCGTGCCAAAGGCCCCGGCCAGCGCCCTGGCATTGCGCTCGCCCACGTGGTCCAGGCCCAGCGCGTTGATCAGGCGCCACAGCGGGCGGGTCTTGCTGGCCTCCAGCTCGGCCAGAATGTTCCCGGCCTTCTTCTCGCCGCCGCGCTCCAGCCCGGCCAGCGTCCCGGCGTCCAGAGCGTACAGGTCGGCCGCGTCGTGGATCAGGCCCGATGTCAGCAACTGCGCGATCAGCTTGCTGCCCACCCCCGCAATGTCCATCGCGCCGCGCGAGACAAAGTACTCCACGAGTTTGTAGGTCTGCGCCGGGCAGGCCGGGTTGGTGCAGTACGTGTTGGCATCCTCGGGATCGCGCGTGACCGGCTGGCCGCACTCCGGACAGGTATCGGGAAAGACGAAGGGCTGCGCATCTGACGGGCGTTTTTCCTTGACCACGCGCATGATCTGCGGAATCACGCCGCCGGACTTGCGGACCACCACCGTATCCCCGACGCGCAGATCCAGATCCCGCACGAAATCCTCGTTGTGCAGGGTGGCCTTGCTGACGGTGCTGCCCTCGATCAGGCGGGGCGAGAGATGCGCCAGTGGCGTCAGCTTGCCGGTGCGGCCCACGTTCACGCTGATGCTCCCCAGCACCGTCTCCACCTCCTCCACCGGGAACTTGTAGGCAATCGCCCAGCGTGGAGCGCGGCTGGTGAATCCCGCCTCCTCCTGAAGTCTCAGGGAATCGAGTTTGAACACCGTGCCGTCGGCGTCGAACTCGAAGGACTGACGCTGGGCGGTCATGCGGGCGTGGTAGTCGGCGGCGGCGTCAATCCCAGCCAGCTGCTCGCTGTAGCGGCTGATGGAAAAGCCCTGGGCGTTCAGCCAGGCCAGCACCTCGCCTTGGGTGGTGGCGGGGACGCCGTCGCGTTTGCCCAGCGCGTAAAAGACGGCCTTGAGGTTGCGGGTGCGCGTTACTTCCGGGTCTTTCTGGCGCAGGGCACCCGCCGCGCCGTTGCGGGGGTTCTTCAGCAGCGGGGTGCCCAGTTCCTCGGCCTGCGCGTTGTAGGCGGCAAAGTCTGCCCGGCTCATGTAGACCTCGCCGCGCACCTCTATCTCACCACCTGGCAGCTCGCCGGTCAGGTTTTTCAGCACGGTGGGAATGCCCGGCACCGTCGCCACCTGCGCGGTCACGAGCTCGCCAACTGAGCCGTTGCCGCGCGTGGCGGCCCACTGCAACTGCCCGCCCTTGTAATACAGATTCACACTCAGGCCGTCGACCTTCAGCTCCCCGGTAAACACGAAATCGTCGTGCTCGGGCGGCAGGTTCAGTGAGCGGGCCAGCTTCTCGCGCCAGTCACTGAGTTCAGCGTCGTCGAAGGCGTTGTCCAGGCTGGTCATCGGGGTGGGATGGCTCACCGGCTGGAAGGCCGTGCTGGGAGCGCCGCCCACCGCCTGCGCGGGGCTGGTGTCCGCCCCCAGCTGCTGCGCGGCCTGGGCAGCCCATCCGGGGTTGGCAGCCTCCAGGCCACGCAGGCGCCTCACCAGCGCGTCGTATTCACTGTCGGGAATGGTGGGCGCGTCCTGCTCGTGGTAGGCGCGGTTGTGGCGGGCAATCTCGGCGCTCAGCGCCAGATAATCCCCATACCCACCGGGGCCGTTCTCACTGGGGTCACACTCACTGGGCCCGTTCTCAAGGGGCGCAAACTCGGCCTGATCCATGCCAAAAGCGTAGCACCTGCGTCCGGTTCAGCTGGAGGCGAAATGATGCCCGCGCTCCGCCCGCACCGACGCCCGCCTGCCGCACTCCTCGTACCCCCATCAGGTGCAGGTCACCGCGGCGTGTTCAGATGACGGCGCAGTTTTCGTATACTGTGTTCAAGCAACCCACATGCCTGCTGTCTAGGCACAGCCCCAAACTGGAGGATTCACCATGAAGAAATTTCTGACCCTGGCCCTGGCCGTATCCGTTTCTCTTGCTGGCGCGCAGGCCATGCGCGTGGGCCTGGCCTACGACGCGGGCGGCAAATTCGACAAGAGCTTCAACCAGAGCGCCTACGAGGGCAGCCAGCGCGCCGCCAAGAAGCTGGGCGTGCAGGTCAAGGACTTTGAGCCCAGCGATCCCAGCCAGGTGATTCAGGGCGTGCGCTCGTTTGCCAACGAGGGCTTTGACCTGACCATTGGCGTGGGCTTTGCCAACAACGCCAGCATCAGCCAGGTCGCCAAGGAAAACCCCGATCTGTACTTCGGTCTGGTCGACGACATTTCCGCCGAGAAGAACGTCGCCAGCCTGACCTTCTCCGAGCAGGAGGGCAGCTACCTCGTGGGCTACCTCGCGGCCATGAACAGCTCGACCGGTGTGGTGGGCTTCGTCGGCGGTATGGACATTCCCCTGATCCACAAGTTTGAAGCCGGCTACACCGCAGGCGTCAAGGCCGCCAACCCCAAGGCGCGCGTGATCGCGCAGTACGTGGGCACCACCCCCGACGCCTGGAACAACCCCAGCAAGGCCAAGGAAATCGCCGGCAGCATGCGGGCCAAGGGCGCGGACATCATCTTCGCCGCCGCCGGCGCCTCAGGCAACGGCGTGATCGACTACGTCAAGCAGACCCAGTGCCTCAAGGCCGGCAGCCTGCCGAGCGGCGTGAAGTTCACCACCGACAACTTCAAGGCCGTCAAGAAGAGCGCGGCCTACACCAAGGCCTGCGCCGGCAACACCCGCCCCATGTTCTTTATCGGCGTGGACAGCAACCAGAACTACCTGGGCGACTTTGACAAGAACCCCGCCACCATGAACCACGGCCTGACCAGCATGGTCAAGCGGGTAGACAACGCGGTCTACCAGCTGATCAGCGACGTCAAGGACGACAAGTTCAAGGCGGGCTCGCGCGTCTTCGGCCTGAAGGACGGCGGCGTGGGCTACGCTGTCGACCAGTACAACAAGGCCCTGATCACCAGCACCCAGGTGGCCAAGGTGGAAGGCATCAAGGGCCAGATCATCAGCGGCAAGATCAAGGTCCCCACCAAGTAAGCCTCATCCCTTCTCAGAGGGCGGTCCCGCGTGGGCCGCCTTCTTGTTGTGTTGACTTTTTGTACTGTCTTTCTGTGCCGGCTTTTTGCTCTGCACCGCCCTGCCGGCCAGTCTCCAGGGCGTGCCATTCTGAGGGCATGACAGACCGCCCCCCGCCTCTGCGCGATCAGCTTGTGATCGTCACGCCCCACCCGTCCGGGCAGCTCCCGGCACAGATCCTGCGGCAGATGCTGGGGGACGACATGTTCGACACCCCGAAGCGCGAGGCGTTTCTGCGGCGCCTCTTTCTGGACGGGGACGCCTACACGGACCTGCTGTACTCGCTGCCCGGCGCGCGGCATGTCCAGGCGCCCTGGAGCCGCTTTGCCGTGGACCTCAACCGCGACCGCGTGGACCGCGTGGACAACGGCGTGATCAAGGCCACCGATTTTGACCGTCAGCCGCTGTATCCGCCCGACACCCAGATTCCGGAAGATGAACGCGAAGGACGCCTGCGGCGCATCTGGGACACCTTCGACGCGGCGGTGGCTGCAGAACTTTCCGGCGCACGGCTGATGATCGTGGGCCACAGCATGGCCCCCCACGGTCCCCGGCTGGGCCAGGACACCGGCACGCCGCGCCCTGCCATTTGCCTGATGCCCGGCACACCAGACGCCCCCACCTTTCCGCACGACCGGTGGGCGGCCCTGAAGGCTGCTGCCGAGCATGCTTTTGAGAGCGTGATCGCCGCCAGCGCCTTTGAGCGCGTGACCATCGGCGAGCCGTGGAGCACCGACACCCTGAGCCTGAACCACAGCCGGCGCAGCGGCGTTCCGGCTTTCGGCATCGAGTTCAACGCGGGCCTGCATCTCAGGGACGGACAGCCGGTAGACAGCGCCATGCGGGGGATAAACGCGGCTTTCGCGGTGTTCGCAGACGCGGCGCTGGCCCTGGTGGGCTGAGCCGCCTGTCCAGGCCTGTTCAGGACAAGTCGCCGGCGCTGGCCGCCGGGCCGCTTGACCTGATTGTGAATCCCGAACTGGCTGTGACCCTGGGCGAATGTGCCAGGGTAAGGACATGACTTCTCCTCTGCTCCCTCCGCACGCTCCCCGCCTGGGGTTGGGCCTGGCCGCCCTGGGCCGGCCCGGCTACATCAATCTGGGCCACGGAGATGACCTGACAGACAAGACCCCCCAGGCCATGCAGATCCACGCCTGGCACGTACTGGACACCGCCTGGGCTGCCGGCATCCGCTACTTCGACGCGGCCCGCAGCTATGGCCGCGCCGAGGTCTTTCTGGGCGACTGGCTGCGCGCACGCGGTCACACGGCAACCGTCGGCAGCAAGTGGGGCTACACCTACGTCGCGGACTGGCGTACCGACGCCGACACGCACGAGGTCAAGAGCCATGATCTGGACACGCTGGAGCGGCAATGGCCCGAAACCCTGGCGGCCCTGGGCCGCGCCCCGGACCTCTACCTGATCCACTCCGCGACGCTGGAGACGGGCGTCCTGGAAAACCGGCGGGTGCTGTCACGGCTGGCCGAACTGGCCGGCGCCGGCGTGCGCGTGGGTCTGTCCACCAGCGGACCAGGGCAGGCCCACACGGTGCGGCGGGCCCTGGAGGTCACGGTGGACGGGGTCAACCCCTTCAGCGCCGTGCAGGCCACCTGGAACGTGCTGGAGCCGTCGGTCGGGGCGGCCCTGGCGGAGGCCCATGCGGCAGGCTGGTCTGTGGTGGTCAAGGAGGCGGTGGCCAACGGCAGGTTGACCGGACGCGCTGACCTTCCGCCCGCGCTGGCCCAGGTAGGCCACGAACTGAACGCTGGTCCCGACGCCGTGGCCCTGGCCGCCGCACTGGCCCAGCCGTGGGCCGACGTGGTGCTGAGCGGCGCGACCACCTCGGAGCAGCTGGAGGGCAACCTGCGGGCGCTGACGCTGACGGGCGACTTCTCCGCGCTGGCAGGCCTGGCCGAGTCGCCGGAGGCCTACTGGCAGACGCGGGCGCGGCTGGCCTGGAACTGAGGCCAGGATCGGGAAGAGGGGGCTGGCCCCTTCAGCTGGCCCGCTCCTCCTTTCCGCCGTCCGCCACCTTCTGCAGACTGGGCCGGATGTTGACCAGTTCCGACGTGGCCGTGTGCCACACCAGCACCGGATCAATGCCGAAATAATCGTGCGCCACCAGATTGCGGATGTCGCGCAGATAGGCCCACGGCACCTGCGGGTGGCGGTCCTCCACGCTCTGCGGGATGAACTTGGTCGTCTCGCCCAGCCGCGCAAGGTTGCGCAGCACAGCGTCGCGGGTGCGCTCGTCGTCAAGAAAGCTGTCCAGTGTGTGGTCCGCCGTGTACTCGCGCACGCGGTCCAGGGCGTCCAGTACGTCATAGAGCCGCCAGCGCCAGCGCTTGCGCCGGAAGGTGGTCTGCGGATGGCGCGGCACGTCCAGCACGTCCACCGCGTCACTGAGAATCTCGCGGCGCAGCTGCGGTTTCAGGCCGCCCTCGGTCAGGACGTCGATACGGCGGCGCAGGGTGTCCTCGAACAGGTCCTTGACGTGCATCAGGTCCAGCAGGCCCGCCTCGATGTCGAAATCCACCAGAAGGTCCACGTCTGACAGGTCCGTGGCCTCGCCGCGCGCCACCGAACCAAAAATCCGCACGCGCGACACGCCCATGCGGCGCCACTGGCCCTGCACGGAGCGAATGACGCGGGCCACCTCCTGCAGGCTGGTGTCGGGAAAGAGGGTCTGCTCAGGCATCACCGCCCGAGCATAGCGGCCCAGGGGGCAGGCCACGCACTAGCATCACGGTCATGATCGTCGCCGTGGGCCATGACCTGATCGAGATCTCGCGCATCCGCCGCATGCTGGAGCGCGAGGGGCCACGCGCCGAACGGCTGTTTGCTCCCGCAGAACTGGCGTACTGCGCCCGCCTGAGTGACCCGGCCCCCAGCCTGGCGGCCCGCTTCGCCGCCAAGGAAGCCTTTCAGAAGGTCTGGCCCCGGCCCCACGGCTGGCGCGACGTGTGGGTGGTGCGGGAGGCCACGCCGGACGGCCCCTTTCCCTTCACGCGGCCTTTTCTAGCCTTTGGCCCCGACATTGACGCCGAGATGCAGGAACGCGGCTGGGTGGCCCACCTGACGCTAACGCACACGAAAGAACACGCCTCAGCGGTGGTGGTGCTGGAGGAGCGCTAACCTGACCGCCATGCCCATTCGCCTGATTGCGACCGATCTGGACGGCACGCTGCTGCGTCCGGACCTGAGCGTCAGCCCGCGCACCCGCCGGGCGCTGGACGCGGCGCGGGTGGCGGGCATCCTGACGGTTCCGGTCACGGCGCGGCAACCGCGTGGGGTTCAACAAATCGCACAGGCCGCAGGGTTTGCAGGGTGGGCGCTGTGCGGCAACGGCGCCCACGGCGTTCACCTGGGCACCGGGGAAGTGCTGTTCGAGGCGCATGTGACGGCGGCGGCGCAGCGTGCCCTGGCCGTGGCTCTGGCCGAACGCGTTCCCGGCGTGCTGTTCGTCAGCGTTCGGCAGGGCGGCGAGGGCTTCGTGGCCCAGACGGGTTACGCCGACATCGCCGGATTCGGGGACCACCACCGCGAGCCCGGCGACATGGGCAGCTTCCTGCTGGATGAGGTGCTGGCCGAGCCGAGCCTGAAGCTGATCGTGCGCCACCCGGCGCTGACCCCGCGCGAACTGCTGCAGGAGGTTCAGGCCCTGAACCTGGGAGGCCACGCCGTGACCCACAGCGGCGCTCCGTTTCTGGAGGTGCTGGCCGAGGGGGTCAGCAAGGCGTGGGGGCTGGCGCGGCTGTGCGGGACCCTGGGCATCGCCCCGTCCGAGGTGCTGGCCTTCGGGGACGCCCCCAACGACGCCGAGATGCTGGCCTGGGCCGGGCGCGGCGTGGCGATGGCCAACGCGGAGCACGAAGCGCTGGAAGCCGCAGATGAAGTGACCCTCAGCAACGCGGAGGACGGGGTGGCAGCGGTGATCGAGCGACTGCTCTCCCAGACCGCGCCCGCCACCACCGCTCCAGGCGTGGCCTCCGCCCCATCGGCGTCCGGCTCGTAGTCCAGCGGGTGACCGAGGGCGCAGTCCGGGTCGGCGCACAGGGCCGCACCAGCCGCCCGCCAGTCTTCAGCCCCATCCACTGCCTCATCACCCCGTCGCCCGGCCATACTCTGGAGCCAGAGAAGACAGATTGCCTTTCATCTGACATCGCACGGCGCCCGCGCAGCTTAGGCTGGGGCATGAACCCCACACTGCTGATGGTGGCCCTCGCCCTGCTGGTGCTGAGCCCGTCGGCGCTGGCGCAGGGCACAACCGCTGCTCCTCCCCGCCCTCCGGCGGCTGCGGCCACCCGGACCCCGGCTGAGCAGGCCGCCTTCACGCGTGGGCGGGCGCTGATGACCGAGTTTCTGGCGCTCCGGCTGGAGCGGCTGTGGAACTCCTTCACGCCGGCCGTGCAAGGGCAGTGGGGCACGCTGGACGGCTTCACGACCTTCCGCAAGACGGGCATCGAGCAGTACGGCCGGGAAACGAAACTGGTGCGCGAGCGGACCTTCATGCAGGGCAACGAGGCGGTCTACGTCCGCAGCGCCATCTACGAGAAGTTTCCCGATCAGGTCTGGGCCTTTGTAATGGGCTTCACGGGCGACCGGGTCACCACATTCGGCGTGCTGCTGGAAGAGGAACGCACCGATGACCCGGTGGCACTGGGTCACTGACCGTCAGCTTATGGCCCGCTCTGCTGCGCCAGAACCTCGCCGTCGCCGTTGGTCACAGCGAAGGTGTACTGCTGGGCCTCCAGTTTCTTCCAGCCCACGCGCTGGCCCTCGCAGGCATCCGGCAGAACCACCAGCGCCGGCGTGGGGTAGCGGTTGCCCAGGCTGCTCTGCCGGAACAGTTCCAGCGTGCGGGCCAGCGCAATGGCGCAGTTCTGGGCGGCGGCGCGCGCTGTCACGTCCCCGGCGTTGGCTGCGCCCCGGACCCGCTGCCCGGTCTTCAGGTCGGCGACCTCGGTTTCCAGGGCAGCGATACGGCTGCTCAGGGCGGCCAGTTGCCGCGCCACTCCGGGGTCCGGCTCGGGGCTCCGGCAGCTGCCAAGCAGCAGGGGCAGAGCCAGGAAACCCGCTTTCATGCCGCCCACACTAACGCAGCGAGGCCAGAGGCTGGTGAAGGTTCGGTCTGGGAAGGCTCAGCGGTTCAGCACGCTGACGATCTCGATGTGGCTGGTCTGCGGGTAGAAGTCGTGCGGCGTGACCTCGCCCAGCTTCCAGCCGCGCCGGGTCAGGTCACCCACGTCGCGTGCCCAGGTGGCTGGATCGCAGGAGATGTACACCAGCCGGTCCGCCGTGCTGGAATCGATGTGCACGCGCGCCCCTTCCTCCAGCCCGGCACGCGGGGGGTCCACCACGATCACGTCGGTGCCCAGTTCGCTGAAGCGGGCGGCGTCGCCGTCGCGGTACGTGACGTTGGCCTCTGCCCCGCCCGCCGCGACACTCTCGGCCACGTCCTGCCGACCACGCGCCAGGGCCTCGGGCGAGGCGTCCAGCACCGTGACGCGCCGGAAGTTGGGGGCCAGGTGCCGGCCAATCGCGCCCGCGCCGCCGTACAGGTCAACGGCGTGCTCGCCCTTGCCGGCCAGCTCGGCGGCCCGCAGATACGCCAGCCCCGCCGCCGCCGGGTTGACCTGCGCGAAGCCGGTGGCGCTCACGCTGACCTGCACGCGCCCGAACTGTTCGCGCACGTCGGCCTCGCCGGCGATCAGGCGCACGCCCGCGCTGAAGCGGCGGCCGGCCGGCTGCGCGAGTGAGACGCCCACCACCCCGGCGTCCATCAGGTGATCGCTGGCGCGCAGGAACACGCGCGGCTCGCCGGCCCCGATCAGGGCGGCCACCACCTCACCGGTCAGGGCGCTGGCGCGGAAGGCCACCTCGGTGGCGGGGTCCAGATGAACCGGGTCAATCTTGCTCACGACCGCCGAGATGGCCTCCATGACCAGCGGGTCCTCGCCCACCACCAGCGGATCGTTGCCGCGCCGCTCGCGGTAGGCCAGCCCCGCGGGCGTGACCAGATACTGCGCGGTGTTGCGGTAGTGCCACTCGCTGGGGCTGGGCACGGTCTCGTTCACCGGGTGCTCCAGCTTGGCAATGCGGCTCAGCGCCTCTTGCACGAAGTCGCGCTTGTAGCGCAGCTGCGCGGCGTAGGAGGCGTGGGCCAGATCGGCGGTGGGCAGCCGCGGGCCGTCCACCCGGTCCGGGCTGGCGTCCAGCACCTCCAGGGTCACGCCCTGCCGCACGCCCCGGCCCGCACGCACGCTGGCCCGCACGCGTTCGCCGGGCAGCGCGCCGCGCACCAGCACCACGCCGCCCTCGTCGCGGGACAGCCCCAGACCCCCGGCCACGAGTTTCTCTATCGTCAGGGTTAACACTTCAGGTTGGGGGGCAGCTTCAGACATCACGCCCCCAGGGTAGCGCGGCTCGGCGGCACCAACCGTTCAGCCCCTCTCCTTCAGGGCGGCCTCGGCCTGCGCCAGCCCCTCCGGCGTGTCCACATCCAGCAGCAGGGCGGCGGGAACATTCAGTGTCAGCGCGGCCCTGCCCTGCGCCGCGATCACCCGACGGGGCCCGTGGTCCGCGTCGGGCAGGGTCAGCAGGTGGGGCAGAAGGTGGGCCCGCAGCAGATGCGGCGGCGCACGCACGGCGCCGTCGCCCTCCCCGTAGGCCGCCATCACGACCGGGGCGTTCGTCGCCTGAAAGGCCGAGAGCAGCGCCGCGTGCTGGGCTCCCCCAACCAGCGGCATGTCCGCCAGGGCAAAGGCCGCCCCGTCCAGGCCGGGAGGCAGGTGCGCGGCAGCCACCCGGAACGACGAGGCCAGCCCCCGTTCTGGATGCGGATTGACGGCAAATGCGAACGGCAGCCCCGCCAGCGCGGCGCGGACGCCCTCGCCCACCTCGCCGGGAGGGATGACCGCCAGCAGCGGGGCATACACCCCGGCCAGCGCCTGCGCTGCGTACAGGCACAGCGGGTGCCCGCCCAGCACTGCCAGTTGTTTGGGGCGGCCCATGCGGGTGCTGCGGCCCGCCGCCAGCAGGACGCCCGCGACGCGCCGGGGTTCGGGAAGCATGCGGGCATGGTAGTCGACAGCACACCGCCGCGCACCACCTCCTGCCCACCTGTAGGGCGGTCCGTCCTTCTCGCAAGGAAGCCGGGCGGTTCGTTCATCGCCCGCGCCGCCACGTCCGCCTACAATCGGGGGGCACTGTCAATCGGGGGCACTGCCCCACCCCCTGTCTGTCCCGTCGCCTCTCAAGGAGCGTGTCCCATGAAACTCAATTACTCAGGTCAGGAACAGGTCAAAGCCGCCCCCGCCGTGGTGTGGGCCTTCGTGCAGGACCCCGAACGGGTGGCCCGCTGCCTGCCCGACGTGCAGGAAGTCGTGGTGCAGGACGCCAACCACATGGAGGCCACCGTGCAGGTGGGCGTGGGCATGGTGCGCGGCAAGTTCAAGTTCAAGATCGAGGTGCTGCCTGACCAGGACGCCGGGCGCGTGAACGTCAACGTGCGCGGCGGCGGCCTGGGCAGCGTGGTGGACCTGACGGCAGGCGCGAACGTGGTGGACAACGGCGACGGCACCACCACCCTGGACTGGACCGGCGAGGCCAGCATGCGCGGCCCGGTAGCCTCGGTGGGCGGGCGCATGCTGGATGTCCAGGCCAAGAAGCTGATCGAGAAGACCTTCGAGAACATGGGCACGGCGATGAGCGCCGCCGGCGGGACTCTGGCGTAGGGCACGGCAAAAAGAAGCGGGAGGCCAGTCTGCGCCTCCCGCTTTTCTGTTCACTGCCCGCTTTTCTGTTCACTGCTCAGTCGGCCTGCGGCAGCGCCGCCCGCCCCTGCTCCAGCAGTTGCACCGCGGTCACGACGCCGTGGGGCGACACCGCCAGCACGCGCCGTTCGGCCAGCGTCCACAGGGCGCGGTGAATGGCCATCTCGGCCTCGGCGCTGCCGCTGGGGGCCAGCCGGTCCAGCACGGCCGTGTAGCGCAGCGGTCCCGCTTCCAGGGTGCCGCCTGCCCACACGGTGGCCCCGGCCAGCAGCGTCAGGATCCGGCGCTGCTCGGCGTTCTCGGCGCGGCCCAGCAGTTCCTGACGGGCCAGGGCGCGGTGGGTGCGGGCGTCGCGTTCGCGGCGTCGCCCCTCCAGCAATGCGGCCACCTCCTGCGGCGTGCCGCCCCCCCGGCGGGCGTTGGACTCGCCGATCAGGCGTTCCAGGCTGCGGTCCGCGCCCTCGCCCACACGCAGGCGCACCGCCTCGGCCCGGTCACGCATCAGCCCGGCAGCGCCCTGCACGCGCGGATCGTTCAGGGCACTGCGGGCGGCGCGGCGGGCCGCGTCGGTCAGGGAGCCGCCCTCCTCGGCACTGGCGGCAGGTTCTTTGAGCGCACGGGTCACGCGCAGCAGGGTCTTGAAATTGGGGCGGCGGCGGGTCATGCGTCCTCCTTGGGCAGAACATCTGGGCAGATAAACAGAGGGGCGGGAGAGAACAACAACGTCTCCCCCTTATACCGGAGGCGGGCAGCAGAGAACGTCACCCAAAAGTGCCAGGGATGCATGTCAGCGCTGCAGTCACCGTCTACGGCTCAGTCCTTTTCGCCCTTGCGCGAGGCCAGGAACCGCCGCTGCGTCTCCCAGGCCCGCCGCCCAGCCTCGCCGCCCGCGTCGTCCACTCCCGCGATCTCGCGCACCTGTTCCAGCGCCCGCGTCAGTTCGCCCAGATCACGCTGGTCCTCGGCCTGGGCTTTCCAGGCGTTGACCGTGTTGGGCAGGTAGTCGGTCAGGCCCTGCCGGGCGTCATAGGAGCGGCGGGTGTCGCCACTCCTCCTTGCCTCGGCGGCCACTGTTTCCAGATGCTCCACCGTGGCAAAGACCTGTCCGGCCACGGCGGGCGGCAGCCCCCGGCACAGCGCGCGGATGTCAATCTCGGAGATGGTCTCGCCGCTGGACTGGGCGGGCAACGCGGGAACGGCAGCGGGAGCAGGAACGTCTTTGACTTCAGCGGCAGGGGAATGTGCATTGCGAACCGTCAGCATGGCGACGGCCAGGGCCAGCGCTGCCGCTATCAACACCAGAATCATAGGCAACGGCTCGTCGTCGGCGAAAATGCCGGCCACCGCGAACACAGGGATCACCAACCGGAACACCCGTCTAAAGCTCGGCAGAGTGAACAAAATAGCCAGCCCCCGCTGCGCCTGAGCCGAGATGAAATACAGCGCCGTGAGCAGAACGACGCATCCCAGCAGAACCACACTCACCACCGTCTCGCCGAAGATCAGGCTCAGGGCAAGGAGCGCAAGCAACGTACTGCCCACCTCGGTGAATGGATCGTCCCTGCGCCTGGCACGACGTGCGGCCCGGCGCTCATGTCTGTCGATGTCGTCCGCCATATGGGGGCAATTATGCGCCCTGACGCAGCGGCGCTATTCCAGCGCGTCCAGCCGCCGCCAGCCCAGCCGCAGGCTGAGCCACGCCCCCAGCACTGTTGCCACACCCAGACCGACCAGCCCCAGCACGCCCTCGGGGGTGCCCAGGGCCGACAGTCCGGGAAACAGATCGGGCCGCAGCACGCTGCCCGCCGCCGGACGTGCCAGCAGCCCCAGGCACAGCACCGAGTACGCCAGACTCAGGCCCATAAAGGCCAGCCCGCCGGGACTGACGCCGATTTCCGCCGGGTTGTCGGCGTCAAACCTGGGGGCCGCCGCGCCCAGGCCCACGCCCAGCGCGGTGATCACGAAGGCGTTGCTGACGCTGACCAGCACGCTCAGGAGCAGCAGCGTCGGCCCCAGATCCATGCTCAGGGCGCTGGCCACGCTCAGGACCAGCCCCAGCGTGAGCGTGACCGGCAGCACGCCGCAGAACTTGCTCAGCACAATCTGCCGGGCGCTGATCGGGCTGGTTCTCAGCAGCCAGTACGCCTTGGCCTCGGTGCTGACGGCGGGAAAGGCCAGCCGCACCGCCACGCCCGAGACGATGAAGCCCTGGAAGGCCAGCTGCACATAGCCCAGAATGCCCCGGAACTGCGGCACCGGAATCGGCACGGCCCGCACGCTGACCAGATACACCCCGGCCAGCGCCACCACCACGAGCAACTGGCTCCACTGGGTCGGATCGCGCAGAGTCACGCGCAGGTCCTTGTACGCGAGGCTGCCGGCGGGGCCAAGGCGGGCAAACAGGCGTTCGGCCGGGGAGGCCCGCCGGGGCGACGGGTCCAGCCGGGGCGTGCTGGAATCCAGCGCCCGCGCCCAGCCGTCCTGGTAGGCGCGGGTGGCCAGGGCGGTGGCGGCGGCCAGCAGTCCAGCGGTCAGCAGCAGCAGCGGCAGCAGCGCGGGCTCCAGCCGGCCCTGTGCCGCGCCCCAGATTCCCTGGGAAGCCCACACCGGCGGCAGGAACGGGCTCCCCGGACTGGCGAAGTTCTTCAGCAGCGTCTCAAACTGCGCCGGGTCCTGCATCTTCTGGATCAGCACCTCGGGGCGCAGGGCACGGACGGCGTAGACCAGCGCGGCGCTGATCAGCACGCCCAGGCCGGTGCTGACCTCGCGCACGCGGCCCACCGGGGCAAAGCGCATCAACCCCACCGCCAGCAGCGCGCCCAGGCCCACCGGGGCGGCAAAGGTCAGCAGGGCCGTCAACGCCATCAGCGGGTAGGCCCACGGGGGCGCGTGGAAGTACACGCCCAGGGTCAGCAGCAGCGGAAGGGTCAGGAGGGTGGGCACCAGGGCCGTGTTCAGAAACGTCTCGGTGACCTTCAGGGCAAAGACGCGCCAGGTTTTAATCGGCTGGGTCAGCAGGAAGTTCAGGTCCTCGCTGAGGTACAGCGTGGAGATGGCGGCGGTGGTGGCGCTGAAGGTCACGCCGCTCGACAGGGTGATCAGGCCGATTTCCAGCACGCGGGCGAAGACATTGGTGCCGATGCTGCCGAAGGTCCCCAGGAAACTCAGCGCCCGCCAGGTGCCGTAGACCTCGCCCCAGACCAGCAGCACGGCCAGCACCGCGATGAAGGCGTAGCCCCATTTCGGCCCCCGCCTGAGCGTGTGGCGCAGGGCAGTCAGCTTGAGGTTCAGCAGGCTGGGCGGGCGCAGACGCTGGGCTGTGGGGGCGGGGCGGGTGGTCATGCAGTCCAGGGCATGACCACGGTCAAGCCAGCCAGGGTTTGCCTCATCCCGCCACCCCTTCCCGCCGCTGCCGCGCCACCTCCTGCTCCTCCTCGACCAGGCGGAAGAAGATGCGTTCCAGGCTGTCGCCGTGCACGCCCCCGGCCTCGGTGCCGGTGCGGGCGCGCAACTGGTCCATCGTGCCCTCGCCCAGCACGCGCCCCCGGTCCAGCACCACCAGCCGGTCACACACGGCCTCGGCCAGCGGCAGGCTGTGTGTGGTCAGCAGCACGGTGCGGCCCCGGTCGGCGTGGGCGCGCAGCAGTTCGCGCACCTGTCGGGCGGCGTGGGGGTCCAGGCCCACCATTGGCTCATCCACGATCAGCACGCCGGGATCGGGCAGCATGGCCGAGATGATCGCCACCTTCTGCCTCATCCCATGTGAGAACGTCTCGATGGGCTCGTTGCCGAAGTCTTCCAGCCGGAACAGGGCCAGCCAGCGGTCGATCTCGGCGTCGGCCCCGTCAACTGTGTACAGCTGCCCCACGAAGCGCAGCAACTCTCGGGCGGTCAGCTTGCCGTACAGGTACGGACGGTCCGGGATGTAGCCGAAGGCAGCCTTGGCCTTCAGCGGGTCTTTCCACACGTCATAGCCGGCCACGCGCACGGTACCGGAGGTGGGGCGGGTCAGACCCACCAGGGCGCGGATGGTGGTGGTCTTCCCCGCCCCGTTGCTGCCCAGCAGGCCGAACACGGCCCCCGGCGGCACCGTGAAGCTGAGGTCCTGCACCGCCTGATGCGCGCCGTAGCGCTTGCTGTAATGGCTGACCTCGATCATCTGGGCCCGATCATGAACCGGAGTGTAGGGGGGCCGGAATGACAGGAGCCTGACGCGGCTTCAGGTCACGGCTTCGGGTTCGCTGCCGCCGTCCCGGTATGCCAGATCGCCGGTCAGCCGCGTGACCAGGGTTTCCAGCGCCGCCTGCCGTGATCTCGCGTCGGTGGCCACGAGAACGGCATTCAACCCCTGCGCCAGCTCCGGACTTCTGCCGGCGAGGTCGGCAGGCCAGCGTTCGTGCTTGACCTCCCACCAGCCGTTGACGGCGTACAGCTGATCCACAGCGCTGCTGACCGTCGACAGGGCCACCAGCGCATGAACCGGCTCGTCCAGAACGCCCCGGCCGTCCATCACCTCCTCGATCAGGTTGAAGCGTTGGGCTTCCGTCAGGGGCCTGGGCTTCGGCCCCGCCGCGTAAAGCGCATGCGCCTCGGCCATCAGCGCGTCCAGCTCGGGATGGGGCAGGACGGCACGGCCCTGCGCGAACATCGTGACCGTCGCGGCGTCCTCCTCGGCAAACATCGCGCGGACCTGGCGAACGGGGTTGTGGAAGACCTCCACCGGCACGCCGTCCACCGTGAAGTTGCTGCGCCAGCGGTGTTCGCCGGTCACCAGAGCGTGGAAGTCCAGATCGCTGTGCGGCGTGGCCTCCCCAAGCGCCGCCGAACCGCACCACAGCGCGGCGTAGACCCCCGGCGTGGCGGCGACGCGCGCCAGTGCCACAGGCAGGGCAGCTTCCAGACGGGATTGATGGGCGGAGCGCTGGGCCTTCACCCAGGAAGTCTAGGACACCATTGTGCCGGTCCCACCCGGCAGTCCGGCCTGGACCTCGCCGTGCCATTCCAGCCGCAGGGCCTGTCCCTTCAGCCAGTGGCTCAGGGAATAGCGGGCGCGGGCCAGCCCGGATACGGTCTGGTGCGCCACCTCAATGGCCTGTTGCAGGTCCTCGGAGGTCAGAAAGCCCGCTTCCCAGGCGGCCAGCAGTTCGTCGGTGTCGGCGATTTCCGCTCCCAGACCGTCGTGCAGCACGATGTCCAGGTACAGGTCGCGCACGGTCCAGACGGCGCCCTCCCGGCTGATCTGGGCCACGTCAATGTAGAAGTCGTGTTCACGGTGGCCGTGAAAACTGTAATGGCAGACCACCAGATTCAGGGCGGGCAACAGATGCGCCTGCCAGTGGCGGATACGCGGATGGCCCACAAAATCGCGGGCCACAAACAGGCCCACAGGGGTTTCCCGGTACGTTCTGACCGCACGGCGCCCGGTATTGGTGTGGTGACAGTTGGTTGCCGTGTCGTGCCGTTCCACCTTCACCGGATGCGCGTCAGCAAGCATGGTCCAGCGTAGCCGCCCCCCACAGGAGCCGGCGCGGAGGAATCTAACATCCCGGTCAAGAATGGAGACTTAATGAAGCTACAGGACCGGCAGGGCGTCCAGCAGTCCGAAGTCGTGCGGCACAAACAGGCTGCCCTCGGTGGTGCCGCCCTCCGCCAGCCGTGACAGGCTCGACTCCAGTTCGGCGGCGCGAACCTCGCCGTTCAGGAAGGCGCGGTGGGCACCGATCACCTCGCGCACCTGCTGCGGCGACTCGTGAACGAATTCCAGGCGCAGGTGACGCAGGCCCGCCTCCAGCCAGCCGGTCAGGTGCGCGGCGGCCACCTGCGGGCGGCCCTCGAACACCGTGTTGCGGCAGCCCACGTCGGCCATGACCGGGTGGCTGCGCCCACGCTCGTCGCGCAGGGCCACGCGGTGTGTTTCGCACGGGTGACCGCAGTTGGTGTAATCGGTGCCGTCTGACAGGAAACGGCAGAACACGCAGTGCTCGGTGTGGAAGACCGGCAGGTGGCCGTAGGCGATGACCTCCAGCCGCTCCGGCCCTACCAGCCCGGCCAGTTCCGTGATCTGCTGCGCGTTCAGGTCATGCGTGGGGGTCAGCCGGTCCAGGCCCAGTTCCAGCAGGGCGCGGGCGGTCAGGACGTTGGCGGCGTTCAGCGAGAAGTCTCCGGTCAACCGGGTGTCCCCGGTTCCTTGCAGGCCTTCGAGCAGCCCGCCGCTGCGCACCAGAATCCCGGCGTCCAGCGACAGCAGGAACTTCTGCAGGTTCTGCTCGGTGGGCTTGAGGATGCGCGGGCTCGCCACCCGCACCTCAATGCCGGCGGCCCTGACCCGCTCCACGCTGGGCTTGAGGCCGTACAGTTCCAGGTAATCCAGCGTGATGGAGTCCGGCGCCTGCTCCAGCGCCGCGTCCAGCTGCTCGGGCGTGCGGACCAGGACGTGCAGGCGCGGTTCTGCCGGCCCACCCCCTGCCGGGAGACGGGACGGCTCCGCCGCGAGGCCGCCCAGCACCTCACCGATCCGCCGCGCCGGGGCCTGCGCCCGCAAGGCCGTGAGGCCGTCCACCACCTCGCGCCGCAGGCCGTTCAGGGCGCTGACCGGCAGAAAGCCCTCGCCGCGCAGGCTCACGTCCAGGGCCGACAGATGGTAGCCGGTGCCGCCCAGCTTGCCCAGCTGTTCACGCAGGTTTGCCTCGTCCAGCGCCCGGTTGCGGGCGGGCGACAGCGGCTCCGGCAGGCGGGCGGTAAAGCTGCGGCCCGCCTCGTCGGTCAGGGTCAGCTGCGGGGGCTGCCCGACGTGGCCCACGAACTGCGCGCTGACCGGGCGGGTATACACCGGATCGCCCGCCTCGATCAGCGGTTTGACGCGGGCGTTCAGGCTGGGGTCGTGGGTGCGCCACACCGGATCGCCCACGCGCACGCGTGAGCCGTCCACCGCGCCGCGCCCGAAACGCAGTTCATAGACGCCGCCAGAACGCACGTCCCCTGCCTGCTGGCCGTCCTGCCACAGCCCGTACAGGAAGCCGCCCTCCTCGCGGCCCTCCGGGGCACGCCAGTTGGCGGGATCGAAGACCAGACCGTCGCCGGGTTTGAGCGGCTCCGAGAGTTCAGCCAGCACGCCGCGCTCGGTCACGCCGCGCACGGTGCCCACCCGCACGCCGCGGTGCCTGGGCGCCCGCCCGCGCACCACCGTCTGGTGGTTGGTGCCGGCCATGAAGTGCGGGGCCAGGCCGCGCGAGTACACCTGTTCCAGATCCTGTTCCTGCTGCGGCGTGATGGTCAGCGGCAGGCCCGCCCACGCCTCGTCCACAGCCTGCCGGTATGCGGCGGTGGTCAGGGCCACGAACTCGGCGTCCTTGTAGCGGCCCTCGATCTTCAGGCAGTTCACGCCGATCCGCACCAGTTCCGGCACCTGATGCAGCGCGTACAGGTCGCCCGGCGACAGCAGGTAGCGGGCGTCGCCCAGATCGCGCTGCTCGCCGTCCACCAGCAGGTCATACGGCAGGCGGCAGGCCTGGGCGCACTGGCCCCGGTTGGCGCTGCGACCTCCCCACGCCTCGGAGGAAAAGCACTGGCCGGAATAGGATACGCACAGCGCCCCGTGAACGAAGGTTTCCAGCTCCACGTCGGTCTGTGCGGCAATGCGCTCGATGTCGCGCAGGCTCAGCTCACGGCCCAGCACCACCCGGCTGGCTCCGAACCGGCGGGCGTGCTCGGCCCCCTCGGCGCTGGTGATGCTCATCTGGGTGGAGCCGTGGATGGGCAGGTCCGGGCAGATCTGCCGGGCCAGCCGCGCCACGCCGTGGTCCTGCACGATCAGGGCGTCCACCCCGGCCTCGGCCAGCGCCATCAGCTGGCGTTCGGCGTCGCGCAGCTCACGGTCAAAGACCAGCACGTTAAACGTCACGAAACCCTGCACCCCGCGCGCGTGCAGACCGCGCATGATCTCGGGCAGCGCCTCGGCGTCGAAGCCCACCTTGGCCCGCGCGTGAAAGCCTGCGCCGTCCGCCCGGCCCCGTATGGCCTGATCTGGCCCGCGCTCCGGGTTGACGCCAAAGAACACGGCGTCGGCCCCGGCCTCCACCGCTGCCTTCAGCTGGGGAAAGCCTCCCACTGGACTCATCACTTCAGGCTTGATACGGGGACGCAACATAACAGGGCAGTGTAGGCCGCGCAGGAAGGGCCAAATGTGGTGAGGAGCCAGGCGGACGGCGCAGCCCGTCTGCGCCTGTGCCAGCAAAGCCACACCCTTATACTGCGGAGCATGGTGCCTCCAGACGGCAGACAGGACGCGCGGCACCGGTCTGACACGTTTTCCCCGGCTATATCCATGACACCGTCGGCGGCCTCGAACCGGGCGCTGCGGCGGGTGTACCTGCTGATGCTGGGAATCGTGATCCTTGCTCTGACCATGTCCACCGCCGCACGGCAGCAGGCGGGTATTCCGGAGTTTTTCGTTCAGGTCGTGACGCCCCCCCTGATTGTGGTGTTCGGGGCCGTTATGGTCTGGCTGCTGCTGGGCCGCGCGCTGCGCGTCGCCGAAACCGTCATGGTCTGGGCTGCGGGCCTGGCATCACTGGCCAACGTGACAGCTTTCTCAGTGACGCAGCAGCCGCCCACGTATTACCTCAATTCGGGGCCGTACCTGAGCATACTGGTGGCCTTTACCTTTTTGCTGCTGATTCACACCCGTCCCCGCACTGGACATCTGGCCCTGGGGCTGCTGGCCGTGTCGCTGGCACTGCCCTGGATCTTTCAAAACGAATCCGTGACCGGCCACCCACTGGACCTGTTGCGACTACAGGTCAACATCACGGCCACCGCCGTCATGATCTACCTGCTGTCGTGGTACCGCACCCAGCACCTGTCCTCGTTGCAGCGTCAGCAGCTGCTGGCGGCCCTGGCATATTCGGACCCGCTCACGGGCCTGCCCAACCGGCGGGGCCTGATGGTGGAGGCCGCCGGGCACAGCGGGCAACAGGACCAGCCGGACGCGCTACTGCTGGTAGACATCGATCATTTCAAGGTGATCAACGACCGCCACGGCCACGCGGTTGGGGACGAGGTGCTGATCCTGGCCGCCGCACTCCTGGCGCGGGTCACGGGCCGCCAGGGCACCGTGGGCCGCTGGGGCGGCGACGAGTTCCTGGTCCTGCTGCCCGGCATGGACGCGGCGGCCGCCCAGGGCCACGCCGAGAGGCTGGTCCGCACCTTTCAGGAGCAGCCCTGGCCGCACGGCCTGAACATCACGGTCAGCGTGGGGGGCGCCCAGCTCCAGACCCCCGGCACCCACGACGCCGATCTGGCGCGGGCCGACGCCGCCCTGTACCACGCCAAGGCACTGGGGCGTAACCGCAGCGCCGTCTTCGACCAGCTCGACGAGCAGACTAGGCAGCAGCTGCTGGACGGTGCTCGCTCCGCCCCTGACCTGCGCCCCGCCTGAAGCGCTGGGCTGCGCCCCCGACCGCCCGCTAGACTGGCCTATATCCTCGCGGCGGCCCCCGGCCCCCATGCATCCCGTGACCTGCTCCGCCGCACCCCCGACGTCCTTTCCGCCGTTCGAGTCCGCCTTTCAAGGAGGCCCACCATGTCCGCCGACGCCGATCCGCACGCCCAGCCTCAAGCCACGCCGGCCACCGAAGCCACTGACGCCGAGGTGCTGGACATCATGCAGTCGGCCTTCGAGGCGGCGCGCAACGGGGACGCCGGGTTTCTGAACACCTGGCTGGGGCGCGGCCTGCCGCCCAACCTTCAGAACACACGCGGCGACACGCTGCTGATGCTGGCCGCATACCACAGCCACATCGGCGCTGTCCGCACCCTGCTGGACCACGGGGCCGATCCCGACATTCTGAACGATCAGGGGCAGACCCCGCTGATGGGCGCGGCCTTCCGGGGCGATCAGGCCACCGCCGAACTGCTCGTCGAGCGCGGCGCGGGGCTGGACGTGGCCGCACCCGGCGGCAGGACAGCCCTGATGATGGCCGCGATGTTTGGCCGCATGGACATGTTGAACTGGCTGCTGGAGCTAGGCGCCGATCCCAGAGTACGCGACGGGGGCGGGGCCAGCGCCGCCGACGCGGCCCGCGTGATGGGCGCGGCAGACACGGCGGCGCGGCTGGACGCCGTGATGGCAGCCCGTGGGGACGGCACTCCTGCAGAGTGAACTGCCCGCCAGCCCGCCACGTTGACTAGTTTCCAGATTGAAATGTGGCCCACGCGACCGCTAGACTTGCCCGCATGTTCGTGGCCCCCACCAACAACAGCGACAACGATCCCCGCTAGGGGACGCCTGATGCCGCCGCGCCCCCGACCTCCTCGCCGGAGTCGGGGGCTTTTTTGAGTCCGCCCACACAGGAGATTCCATGACCACCGAACCCCAGCCCGCTGCAACAACACAGAAACTCCCCCGCACCCTGACCCGTGACCTCGCGCAGCACGACGGGCAGACCGTGCGCCTTCAGGGCTTCGTTCATGCCCGGCGCGACCTGGGCGGCGTGCAGTTCGTGGTGCTGCGCGACGTGTCCGGCATTACCCAGTGCGTGGGCAGCAGCCTGAGCCTTCCCCTGCCCGAGAGCAGCGTCGAGGTGGTGGGCCGGGTCAAGGCGCATCCCAAGGCGCCGGGGGGGTTTGAGGTGCAGGTCACGGACTTCCGCGTGGTCAGCGCCGCCGTGGAGGCGCCGCCGCTGGAAATTCCCAAGATGGAATGGAACGTCAACCCCGAGACCATGCTGGACTACCGCTACGTCTCGCTGCGCGGGCTGCGCGAGCGGGCGGCCCTGAAGGTGCAGGGCGAGATCGTGTACGGGTTTCACACCTACCTGCGCGAACACGGTTTTACCGAGATCAGCACGCCCAAGATCGTCTCTGCAGGCGCGGAGGGCGGCGCGAACCTGTTCAAGCTGGACTACTTCGGCGAGCAGGCGTACCTGGCCCAGAGCCCGCAGCTATACAAGCAGATCATGGTGGGCGTCTTCGAGCGCGTCTATGAGGTGGCCGCCGTCTACCGCGCCGAGGAACACGCCACCAGCCGCCACCTGAACGAGTACCTGTCGCTGGATGTGGAAATGGGCTTTATCGACAGCGAGGACGACGTGATGGCCCTGCAAAACGGGCTGCTGGCGGCCATCATGGAACGGCTGCGCGAGACCTGCGCCGCCGAGTTCACGCTGCTGGGGGCGACGATCCCCGACGTTCCGGCGCACATTCCGCGTATTCCGCTGATGGAAGCCCGCGCACTGGTGACCGAGAAGTACGGTCATCAGGTCGGCGGCAAGGACCTGGACCCGGAGGCCGAACGCCTGCTCTCTCAGCACTTCACCGAAACCGAGGGCAGCGACTTTGTGTTCGTGACCAAGTACCCACGCGCTGCCCGGCCCTTCTACACGCACGCCGACCACAACGCGGACGGCAGCCTGAACCCGGACCTCACGCGCGGCTATGACCTGCTGTTCCGGGGCATCGAGATCACCTCCGGCGGGCAGCGCATCCACGACCACGCCATGCTAATGGACTCGATCCGCGCCTACCGGATGAATCCCGAAGCCATGACCGGCTACTCCGAGGTGTTCAAGTTCGGTATGCCCCCGCACGGCGGCTTCGCCATCGGAGCCGAGCGGCTGACCGCCAAGCTGCTGGGCATCGCCAACGTGCGCTATGCCCGCGCCTTCCCGCGTGACCGCCACCGCCTGACGCCCTGAATGCCTGAAAGCCCAGCCCCACCAGGGAAGGGGGCTGGGCCGTTCAGGCTCTTTTCAAGACAGAAAGCGGGGCAGAGACCCGCCAGAATCTGGCCCGTCTCTGCCCCACCCCTCAGCCCTCAGGCTTTATTCGTGCTCGTGCATGTCCGGGGTATGGGCGTGGCCGTGCTCCAGTTCCTCGGCAGTGGCGTCGCGCACGTCTACCACGGTCACGTCGAAGTTCAGGACCATGCCGGCCAGCGGGGGGTTGAAGTCCACCTTCACGGTGTCACCGTTCACGTCCATCACCGTGAAGGGAATCACGCTGCCGTCCTCGGCCTGGGCGTAGTAGGTCTCGCCGATCTCGATGTCGTCCTCGAAATCCTCGCGGGCCAGTTCCTCGGTGTTGGTCTCGTCGCGCTCGCCGTACCCGTCTTCCGGCTGCACGGTGACCTGCATGCGCTCGCCGGCGGCCTTGCCTTCCAGCGCCTTTTCCAGCCCCGGAATGATGTTGCTATGGCCGTGCAGGTAGGTCAGCGGCTCGCCGGGTTCACTCTGGTCCACGATCTCGCCGTTCACGGTCAGCGTGTACTCGAGGTCGACGACCTTGTCCTGGGCAATCTGGTTTGGTGCAGTGTTCATAGGGCCTCCATATCTCGCCCGGCGGCGGATGCCAGCATATCGGGACGAGTTTTCTCGCCTGAGAAGTGTAACGCTTTGGGCTGCGCGGTGCGTCCCGCGCAGGGGTCGCCTGCCGCCGGGGGCACCTCCACGCGGCTCAGCCCTCCTGACCCAGGCGGCCAGTCTCCACCGTCAGCGCCCGCAGGCCTGCCGCCAGCTCGGGGCGCAGGTCGCCGGCACGGTAGCGCCAGGTCCAGTTGTGGGCTCCGGTGGTGCCGGGCAGGTTCATACGGTCCTCGCTGCCCAGGTTGAAGATGTCCTGCAGGGGAACCACCGCCAGTGCGGCGCGGCTCTCGAAGGCCAGGCGCATCATCTGCGGCACGAAGGTGGCCTCGCTGGGATCCGAGGAGGTGTAGGTGCGGAAGTTGTGCTTCTCCAGTTCCTCGGCGTGGACCCACCAGCCGCGCGTGGTGTCGTTGTCGTGGGTGCCGGTGTAGACCACCTGGTTCTCGCGCAGGTTGTGCGGCAGAAAGTCGTTGACGGCAAAGTCGCCCCCGCCAAAGGCGAACTGCAGCACCGCCATGCCGGGAAAGCCGAAGTCGTCGCGCAGCTTTTCCACGTCCGGGGTGATCACGCCCAGGTCCTCGGCGATGATCGGCAGCACGCCCAGCGCGTCGCGCACAGCCTGAAACATCTCGTCGCCCAGGGCGGGCACCCAGCGCCCGTGCATGGCGGTCTCGGCGGGAAAGGGAATTTCCCAGGACGCCGCAAAGCCCCGGAAGTGGTCGATACGGATCAGGTCGAACAGCTTCATGCTGCCCTTGAACCGCTCAATCCACCATGCAAAGCCGTCTTCCCGCATGGCCTTCCAGTTGTACAGCGGGTTGCCCCACAGCTGCCCGGTCTCCGAGAAGTAGTCCGGCGGCACGCCTGCCACCACGGTGGGCTGGCCCTGATCGTCGAAATAGAACTGGTCTCGGCCCGCCCACGCGTCGCTGCTGTCCATCGCCACGAAGATGGGAATATCGCCGATCACCTCGATGCCCCGCTCACGGGCGTAGGCCCGGACCGCGGCCCACTGGCGGAAGAACAGGAACTGGACGAAGCGGGTGCGTTCAATGGACACGCTCAGGTCATGTCGGGCCGCGTCCAGCGCCTCAGGCTGGCGGTCACGCACGGCAGGCTGCCAGGCGTTCCACTGCAATCCGCCGTGCGCCGCTTTCAGGGCTGTGAACAGCGCGTAGTCGTCGAGCCAGCCAGCTTCTTCGGCCTTGAACGCCTCGAACTCATGGGACAGGTGCGGGGCCGCGCCTCCCACGAACGAGATGTACGCCCGCTCCAGCATCTGGTTGCGCCAGATGTATTGCAGGCCAAAATCCACCCGGTCAGGCGCGAAGACTGGCGTAGCGGCAAAGTCGGTTTCATGCAGCAGGCCTTCGCCGCGCAGGGTCGCCAGATCGATCAGGTACGGGTTGCCCGCAAAGGCGCTGAAAGCCTGATAAGGGCTATCGCCGTAGCCGGTCGGCCCCAGCGGCATGACCTGCCAGTATTTTTGCCCGGCGTCCGCCAGCCAGTCGATGAAATTACGCGCGTAAAGGCCCAGTTCGCCGATGCCGTAGGGACCGGGCAGGCTGGTGGGGTGCAGCAGAACGCCGCTGGAGCGGGCCAGTGTGGGGGGGGGCAGGGTCATGGGTGAAAACCTCCTCGGCAGAGAGGGAGCGGAGAGGAAAAGGGGAAAATTTGGAAGTGATTCCAAAGAGGACGGTGTTCCGGTATTGCCGAGGATAGTACATGAACCGGCCCTACGAACCAGCCTCCAAAGAGACGCTCAAGACAGAGGCGGCAGGAAGAAATGGGCGTATGGCCCCCTCCTGTCAAAGGAAGGGGAACGCACGCCCGGCGGGTGGGCAGGCAGGGGAATCCCGCTCTCGCCCGCCGCGCCCTACTTGATCCTGGTGATGCGGTCCTGCGCGCCGCCCGTCAGGCCGGGGTTGGCCTTGATGTAGGCGTCCAGGGCGTCCACGTCCGGCAGGTTAGGCAGTTGCAGCACGTTGGTGCCGTCCTTGAACGCCAGGAAGTTGTCGCCGCCGGTCGACAGGAACGCGTTCATGGTCACGCGGTAGGTCCTGGCAGGGTCCAGGGTCTCGCCGTTCAGCTTGATGCTGGCCGCCTCCACCCGGCTGCCCTTCGCGGCGGTGGAATCGTAGCTGTAGGCAAAGCCCTTGCTGACCTGCAGGATCCGGCTGCTGCCCGCTTCGGGGTTGTCGAACTGCTGCTCCAGCAGCGCCTTGATCTGCGCGCCGGTCAGGTCCATGACCACCATGGTGTTGCCGAAGGGCTGCACCGTGAACAGGTCGCCGAAGGTGGCGGTGTTGCCGGCCGCACTTGCGGTCAGGTCGGCGCGGATGCCGCCGGGGTTCATGAAGGCGATCACGGCCCCGTTGGCCCTTGTGGCGGCCAGCTGCGAGTCGGCGATGACGTCGCCCAGGGCACTCTCGCCGGCGGCGTTGTTGGTGCGGCTGATGCTGGCCTGTGCCAGGGTGCCCACCGGCGTGCCCTTCACGGCGTTGGTCAGGGTCTGGGCGCGGGTCAGCAGGGCGGTCATGGCCGCGTTCTTGGGCAGCGTGCGGGGGTCCATCACCACGTTGGCCGCGCTGACCGAGAGCACCTTGTGGTTGGCCTTGTCCACGGTCACGTCCAGGCGTTGCAACAGGTGACCGTAGAAGTCGCCCTGAATCACCGGAATGCCCTTGACGACGCAACTGTAGCCCTGGTGGGTGTGACCACTGATCACGGCGCTGATGGCCGGGTCCAGCTTGTTCACGATGTCCACGATAGGACCGGTCAGGCTGCCGCAGGCGGGGGCCGCGAAGCCGTCCTTGGCCACGCCGCCCTGATGAATCAGCACGATGATGGCGTCCACCTTCATCTTCCTGAGTTCGGGGACGTACCTGTTGATCGAGCTGGCCTCGTCCAGAAAGTCCAGCGTTGTGATGCCCGAGGGGTTGACGATGGTGGGCGTGGCCTTGAGGTCCGCGCCGATAAAGCCGATCTTCGCGCCGCCGATTTCCTGCACGCCGTAGGGGGCGAAGACGGGCTTTTGCGTGGTCTTGTCCACCACGTTCGCGCCCAGCCACTTGAAGCCAGCGCCGGGGTAGGGGTTCTCGAACTTGCAGGCCTTGGCGGTGTCGTTGCTGTCGCAGCCGCCGTTTTGCATTCGCAGCAGTTCCTTGAGACCCTGATCGAATTCGTGGTTGCCCAGCGCACTGAACTGCATGCCCAGCCGGCTCAGGGCAAGGGTGGTGGGTTCGTCGCGCAGCAGGCTGCTGGTCACGGGCGACGCGCCGATCAGATCGCCGCCCCCGACAAAGACCAGATTGGGATTGTTGGCCCGTTCCTGATCCAGGTAGCCGCCGATGGTCTCGATGCCCCCGGCCTTCAGGCGAATCTGCTTGGTGGGGTCCGCCGGATCGGGGATCATCACGCCGGAGAAGTTGCTGGCCTCCAGGTTGCCGTGAAAGTCGTTAAGCCCCATCACCGTCACCGTCACCGGATCCGCGGGTCTGGAGATCAGGCTGCACGAGGACAGGGCCAGGGCCGCGCCGATCAGAACGAGGTTTTTCTTCATGGTGTCCCATCTTAGGCGAAGTGTGACCCATCTGCCCCACTGCCAGGGAGGCTGAGGGACGGGCCAGCAGTAGGCCTGTCGCCCCTGCGGACCCACACGATCCTGGCAGGGGCGGCCTTCCGGGCGCGACACGCCCGGGGTCTGCCCAGCAAACTCCGCCCAGCAAACGTCGACAGCATCAACCCGGCCCGGCGGCCTCCAACCGGGCCGCGGGCACAGGTGAGGTCAGACGGCGCTGACCACGCCGGCCACGCGCTCGATCACGGCCCTGACCGCCAGCTTGAACTCCTCCTCGGCCTGCCCGGCCTGCTGGGCGGCCAGGGTGACCGGACGGGCGTCCAGTCGGGCCCCCTCCGCATCGCCTTCGCCAGGGCCGAGGGTGCCCGACTCGGACAGGTGCTGCCAGCCGATGGAAAGCGCGTACAGGTGCATCACGACCCGTTCAGCCAGGGACCTCTCCAGCGGCATCAGCGCCAGCAGGCGGTCCAGGCGGGCGTTCAGGGTCTCGTAGAACTCCTGCAGCAATTCCGGGCGCACCCGGCGCGCCAGCACCGTTCCCAGCAGCACCAGCAGGCGGCGCAGCGCGGCGGATCCGTCCCCGGCCTCCAGCAGCACGTCGGCCAGTTGTGACGGCGTGCGGGGACGGCGCTCGCCCAGCAGGATGGTGGCGCGGTCCATCCACGCTTCCAGGTGGCCGTCGACCAGCGCCAGGAACAGCTCTTCCTTGGTGTCGAAATACAGGTACAGGGTGCCCTTGGCCAGCTGCGCCGCACCCGCCACCTGGTTCATGCTCAGTTCCGCGTAGGGGGTGGTGATCCACAGGTTCTCGGCGGCGCTCAGGATGTCGGCCCGGCGCTGCCGCTTTTCAGCCAGACTGCGGGCACGCATGGGACGGGAAGAATCACGGGTCATGGGGCCTGAACATAGGCTCGGGAGCCGCCCAACCGCTGTTAAGAGCTTCACTCGCGTGGTGGTGCTGGCGGGGGGGGGGTAAGCCCCCCGGCGGTCCTGGCCCGGCGGGGCTAGAACGCTTCTTGCAGCAACGCCTCGTCCGCCAGGATCAGCCGGGGGTGGCGCGGCAGGGCCTCGGTCTGGGTCAGCAGCAGCGTGACTGTGGCGGGATCCAGCCCCTCCAGGATGCCGGACGCCACCGGGGTATAGAAGGCCGGCTGGGGCTCGCCGTCCGTGCAGTCCAGCACACAGAACTCGTCGCCGTGGTTCAGAGCCGCGCCGTAGCCGTTACCGAAGCGGAACACCAGAAGTTCACCGCCGGGCAGCAGGTGCCGTTCGGGCTGCGCCAGCACACCCCAGAACGGGGCCTCCGGGCTGGAAGAGGGTGGGGGAGCGGTATACAGGGGCGCATGAAGCAGGGTCATACAGTCACACTCCGGGACATGAAGTCGCGCTTCTGGCACGCTGTTCATCCGGGGGGAACACCCGCACGCCCAGCGCACCATGAACTGTAGATAAAGCCCTCTGACCATTTGCTTACGCCCGGCAACCGCAACGCTGGATAAGGACGCGGCATGAAACAGCGGACCAAGGCGGTGCGTCTTGCAGGTCAGGGCCACCCAAGACGACGGGTTGTTGACCATGAAGCTCGGCCCCGCGTTTGCCACGCCTGCCGGAGCAATCGGCGCCATTAGCTTGACGGGCTTGCTGCCTACATCTCCGGCCCCGAAGTTCGAGGTGGGCGTGCAACCCTGGCCGGGCAGGCACGCCCTGTCGCGCAGGTCCACCACGCGGCTGCCCACCGGAATCCCGCAGGTGCTCATGGTGGCCCCCCAGCCAACGGTAAGCACACCGATACAGGGCATCGTAAGTAGCGCGTGATCGCGACGGCCACCGTGTCGACCCCGGACATGGCCCGGTTCACGCTCCCCTGGATTCGGTGGGGGCGCGGCGGTTCCCCGCCCCTGGCGACTTGCCGGCAACTCCTGTAGCTAAGGGCGGCTGGGCGAGCGCAGTGCCCGCCACGCTTTCGCCGTGGGCCACTTCCAGCTGCTCCGCTTCCCGAAACATGCATGCCGGCGGCAGTGAGACATAGATGCACACCGAATGTGCTCGCGAACTCACCAGCGACAGATGAAGATTTCGCCGCTCCGGATTGGTGGACAATTGACCTGACCTTGCATTAAACTTTGAACCGAGTCTAAATTTATTCGCCCCCTCAGTTCGACCGTTTCCCAGGAGGTTCCATGAAGATCCAGAAAGCTGCCGTGATCGGCGCAGGTGTAATGGGCGCTGCCATCGCCGCGCAACTCGCCAACGCGGGCATTCCCGTGATGCTGCTCGACATCGTGCTGCCCGACAACCCGGACCGCAATTTCCTGGCCAAGCAGGGCATTCAGAAAGCGCTCAAGGCCCGCCCCGCCGCCTTCATGGACCGGTCACGCGCCGCGCTGATTACCCCCGGCAACCTGGAAGACGATCTGCCGAAGGTCAAGGACGCTGACTGGATACTGGAAGCCATCATCGAGAAGCTGGACGCCAAGCGCAGCCTGTGGGAGCGCGTGGAAAAGGTGGCCAAGAAAACGGCCATCATCTCCAGCAACTCGTCGGGCATTCCCATGCACCTGCAGATCGAGGGCCGGGGCGAGGATTTCCAGCGCCGCTTTGTGGGCGCGCACTTCTTCAATCCGCCGCGCTACCTGCACCTGCTGGAAGTGATTCCCACGCCCAAGACCGACCCAGCAGTTGTGGAAACTTTCAGCGAATTTGCCGAAACCACGCTGGGCAAGGGCGTGGTGATTGCCAACGACGTGCCGGGCTTCGTCGCCAACCGCATCGGCGTCTACGGCATCATCCGCGCCATGCAGCACATGCAGCAGGCCGGACTGACCCCCGCGCAGGTGGACCAGCTGACCGGGCCGGTGCTGGGCCGCGCGAGCAGCGCCACCTTCCGCACCGCTGACCTGTCGGGGCTGGACATCATCTACCACGTCGCCAACGACATTGGAAAGGTTACCCCCGACGACGAGGACTTCAGCCTGACCGACAGCTTCCGCACCCTGGTAGAGGATAAGAAATGGCTGGGAGACAAGACCGGCAGCGGCTTTTACAAGAAGACCAAGGACGAGAAGGGCAAGACCAAAATCCTGAATCTCAACCTTGAGAGCATGGATTACGAGGATCAGGGCAAGGTCAAGGTGGCCGCCGTGGAGGCCGTCAAGGGCAGGCCGCTGGCCGAGCGGGTAGAGACGCTGTACACCGCCGAGGGCAAGGAGGGCGACTTCCTGCGCGGCGTGATGAACGACGGGTTCTGGTACGCCGCCAAGATGGCCGGGAATGTGTCCAACCGGTTGCAGGACATCGATAACGCCCTGAAGTGGGGCTTCGGCTGGGAGCAGGGACCGTTCGAGACGATGGACACCCTGGGCGTGCAGACCGTCATCGGCAACCTGGAAGCCGAGGGCCGCACCCTGCCCCCGCTGCTGCAGGCCATGAAGGACAGCGGGCGCGAGCGGTTCTACTCTGTGAATGAACAGGGCGAGGACGAGACGGTGACACCCGAGGGTCAGCCCACGCCGTACGAGGCGCCGTATTTCATCCTGACGGACCTCAAGAAAGACGCCAGCAAGGTGGTCAAGAAGCGCGGCGGCGCCAGCATCGTCGATCTGGACGACGGCGTGCTGCTGGTGGAATGGCACGCCAAGATGAACGCGCTGGGCGAGGACCAGCTGCGTGCCGTGCAGGACGCGCACAAGCTGGTGCAGGACATGGGCTACGCCGGACTGGTGGTGGGCAACCAGGGCGAGAACTTCAGCGCCGGGGCCAACCTGCCGCTGATCCTCTCGCAGGCACAGGCCGACGAATGGGACGAGCTGGACGACATGATCAAGCAGTTCCAGCAGGTCACGACGTCCCTGCGTTTCTCCCCGCACCCCACCGTGGCCGCGCCCTTCGGCATGACGCTGGGCGGCGGCGCGGAGTTCACCCTGCACGCCGATCACGTCGTTGCCAGCGCTGAGCTGTACATGGGCCTCGTGGAAGTGGGCGTGGGCCTGATCCCCGGCGGCGGCGGCACCAAGGAAATGCTGCTGCGCTTCACCGATCAGTTGCACCCTGGCCAGCAGATCGGCGCAACCATGTTGCCCGCCGTGCAGCGCGCCTTCGAGCTGATCGGCACGGCCAAGGTGTCCACCAGTGCCCTGGAAGCCCGCAACCTGGGCTTTCTGCGCGACACCGACACGGTCGCCATGAACAGGAACCACATCCTCATGGAGGCCAAGCGGCAGGTGCTGGCGCTGGCGCCCGGCTACGTGCAGCCCACGCCCCGCCAGGACATTCCCGTGATGGGCGACGCCGCCATCGCCGCGCTGAAGAGTGCGCTGTACGGCATGCACCAGGGCGGGTACATCACCGACTACGACCTGGTGGTCAGCAAGGAACTGGGCCGGGTGCTGAGCGGCGGCACCGGCAACAACCGCACTGCCAAGGTCAGCGAGGGGCACCTGCTGGACCTGGAACGTCAGGCCTTCCTGACCCTGCTGGGCAAGAAGGGCACGCAGCAGCGCATCGACCACATGCTCAAGACCGGCAAGCCGCTCAGGAACTGACCTTGTGCTGGCCCCTCCCCCCCTCTGCGGGGAAAGGGGCAGTGCCGCCGCCCCTCCCCCATAGGAGCACCGACCGTGTCGATCCTCACCCGAATCCGTCAGATCAACCGTCGCCGTGCGCTGGGCTGGGCCACCCTGTCCTACGCGGTGGCGGTGCTGGCCGGGGCGTTCCTGGGCGCGGAGATCACGCTGCGCTCCAAGACGCGCCGGGTCAAGGGCGAGTTCGTGCCGGTGGGGCGGCGCGGCAACTCCGTGTACCTGCCGGCCTCGCCGGAAACGCTCTCGCGAGGAGTGGTGGGCATCGTGCCGCTGCTGCCCAACCAGGGCCACGCGATTCTGGGCCCGCCCAATCTCGCGGGAACGCTGGTGAAACGCGAGATCCTGGAGGAGCGCGGGGTGCTGCCGAACGGTTCGCTCGCGTGGGTGTCCACCTTCGTGTACAACGGCACGCCGGGGCAACTGGGCATCGACTACGAGGTCACTTCGGTTCACACCGACGTGGGGGACATGCCCGCGTGGCACATTCCCAGCGTGTCGGGTAAGAAGGACGCCATCGCCATAGTGATTCATGGGCACGGTGGGCAGCGGGCACAGGCGCTGCGGATGCTCCCGGCGCTGCGGCGGGCGGGCGTGGCCTCGCTGTTCGTCACCTTCCGCAACGCACACGGTGCGCCGCGTGTGGGCAGGGGTTACCTGAGCCTGGGCGACAAGGAGGCGGAAGATGTGATCGCCGCGCTGGACTGGGCGAAGGCCTCCGGGTACGGGCGGGCCATGCTCTACGGCTTTTCGATGGGCGGCAACGTGGCCCTGAGCGTGCTGCGGCCCCGGCACCAGCCGTACCCGATTCCGGTGGCGGGCGTGGCGCTGGACTGCCCGGCGCTGGACTGGCGCGACACCATTCGCGCCAACGGGCAGCGTTACGGCATTCCCGGCTTCATGGCGCGTCAGATTGGCCGTTTCGTGCAGTATCTGGTCACCCGGCGCAGCGGGCAGGATTTCGATGTGGTGGACCAGCTGGCCGCCGCCCCCAAGTTCAACCTGCCCATCCTGCTGTGGCACGGCACCCGTGACGCCACCATTCCCATCCGCCAGTCCGACGCTCTGGCCGCCGCCCGCCCCGATCTGGTGGAATACCACCGCGTGGAGGGAGCCAAACATATCCGCTGCTGGAACATTGACCCCGAAAAATATGATGCAGAGTTGGAAGCGTTTATTGCGAGGGTTTTGCCCGGCCTCCCCACCTCTCTTGACTCTTAGCCCACCTGAACCTTTCTCTCAAGGAGAACGCAAATGAAAGACGCCGTTATCGTATCCGCCGTTCGGACCCCCGTGGGACGCGGCATCAAAGGCACCCTCGCCAACACCCGCCCCGACGATCTGGCCGCCCTGGTCATGAACGAGGCCGTGCGCCGCGCCGGCATTGACGCCGCCCTGGTGGAAGACGTTTACCTGGGCTGCGCCATCCCCGAGGCCGAGCAGGGCCTGAACGTGGCCCGCCTGGCCGCGCTGCGCGCCGGAATGCCCAACAGCGTGGGCGGCGTGACCGTCAACCGCTTTTGCTCCAGCGGCCTCCAGACCATTGCAATGGCGGCGGCGGCCATCCAGACCGGGCAGGCCGAAATTATGCTGGCGGGCGGCGTGGAGAGCATGAGCATGCTGCCCATGAGCGGCCACAACCCCAGCCCCAACCCCGACCTGGTGGACACCCGCCCCGGCTCGTACATCGGCATGGGCATGACCGCCGAGAACGTGGCCGACAAGTACGGCGTCAGCCGCGCCGATCAGGACGCCTTTGCCCTGCGTAGCCACCAGCGGGCCGCCGCCGCCCAGGACGCCGGACGCTTCGACGCCGAGATCGTGGCGGTGCTGGTGGAGAAGGACACGGTCGAGGGCACAAAGATCAAGACCGAGACCCTCCAGTTCGGCAAGGACGAGCTGATCCGCCGCGACGCCAATCTGACCGATATGGCGAAGGTGCGTCCCGCTTTCAAGACCACCGGGAGCGTGACGGCGGCCAACAGCAGCCCCTTTAGCGACGGCGCCGCCGCCGTGCTGATCATGAGCGGCGAAAAGGCACAGGAACTGGGCCTGAAGCCACTGGCGAAATTCCTGGGCTTCGCGGTGGCCGGGGTGGACCCTGAACTGATGGGCATCGGCCCGGTCAAGGCCATTCCCAAGGTGCTGGCGCAGGTGGGGCTGACCCTGGCCGACATTGACCTGATCGAGCTGAACGAGGCGTTTGCCGCCCAGAGCCTCGCGGTGATTCGCGAGCTGGGCCTGAACGAGGAGATCACCAACGTCAACGGCGGCGCGATTGCGCTGGGCCACCCGCTGGGCTGCAGCGGCGCGAAGCTGGCCACCACCGCCATCTACGAACTCGGACGGCGCGGCGGCGGCAAGGCGCTGGTGACCATGTGCATCGGCGGCGGTATGGGCGCGGCGGGCGTGCTGGAAGTGTACCCGGCCCAGGAAACGGCCCAGGCCGCCGACTGAGCTTTCGGTGCAGAGGGGCGGCTTCCGGGCCGCCCTTTGCCTTGTCGTCCATGTCCACTTTATTTAACGTAAGGCCCGGTCCAGCGGACACTCACGTCATTTCATGCGTGACGAGGCGGCAACCCCACGCTCCTACCGCCAGAAGGCGGGGTGGGACGACGACACTGGTGCTGGCCCAGCCCATCAAGCGGGCATTCGCTTACGTGACGGACGGAAGAGGCGGGGTGACGTCCTCATCCCCCGCCCACAGGCCCTGCCGTTTGAGGGCCGCCACCAGCCGGGGTTCGCGCTGTTCCATGCTGCCGCCCACGGCGAAGTAGGAGCGCAGCAGTCTGGCCCAGTCGCCGGGCTGGTCCCCCCGCGCCGCGATGGGGTTCATGACCTCCACGGCGTCGCGGATTTCCCCGTCCGTGCCGCCGTGATAGGTGTCGGTGTGAATCACCAGCGGGCGGGGCACGCGCGGGCGGTAAGGCGTGTCCTCGGCAGAGGTGCCGATGGTCAGTGCGGCGAATGGCAGCACGCCGGGCGGCAGCGCCAGCAGATCAATGATGCCCTCAAGCCCGTTCATCACGCCGCCGATCCAGCACCCCTGGTAGCCCAGCATCTCAGCGGCTGTCAGCAGGTTGGTCCCGGCCATCACGGCGTCCCCGATGCCGAAATGCACGGCAATGGCGGGCCAGTGCCCCGGCGTCTGCCCCCTGACCTCCAGCACCCGCTCCACCCGCCTCACGTCCGCGCACACCACGAAGGCCTCGGAGGCAGTGGCAATGTGCGCGTTGGTGGTCAGGGCCGCCACCTCGGCCCGCACGGCAGGGTTCACCAGCCGCACCAGCGAATACAGCTGCGCAGTGGCGTCGGTGGGCGCCCGCTGGGCGGCGTGCAGGATGGCTTCTAAATGGTCTGCGGGCAGGGGCAGTGGGGAACCGTCCTGCGCCGTGACGTATTTGCGGGTGGTGCGGTGGGCATCGTAGAAGGCCATGACCTGTTCGGCGCTCTGGGTACGGGTGGGCAGCAGGACAGACATGCCGGACAGCATAGCGGGTGGCAGCGCAACCAGAGAAAAGCATTTCCCACAGCCTGTTGGGGAATGGCGACGGGCGGCGCACCGGAAGCGATAAACCTCCATAAAAAGGCCATCCTCCAGACCACTAATCTGGAGGATGGCCCGGGTTCAGCCCAGGCGCGGAGGCTTCAGCCGTCCTTCGAGATGGACGCCTGCCGGGCCGCATCGATGGTCTGGGCCCGCATGCGGCGGTAGGCCACGAACCACAGGCACGCGGCGATCAACACACCTGTCACCGCAATCACCGGCCAGGACACCCCCTGGAATGCCATGCCCACCATGCCGCAGATCAGCGACACGGTCCATAGAATGACGGCGGTGCGCCGCGCACTGGCGGTGCGGGCCAGCACGCGGTGGTGAATATGGGTCTTGTCAGGGTGGCCCAGCGGGTTGCGGATGCCGCGCGCCAGCCGCCCGATCACCACCTGGGTGGTGTCCAGTACAGGCAACGCCAGCACCACCAGCGGCACCAGCAGGCTGGCCCCCGCACTGAATTTCAGGGTGCCCAGCAGGCTCACAGCGGCCAGCGTGTAGCCAAACAGGTACGCCCCTGCGTCGCCCATGATGATGCGGCTGGGGTTGAAGTTGTGCCGCAGGTAACCCAGAGCTGCCCCCGACAGGCCGGCCAGCAGCACCACGGCGGCGGCCCGGTCCGGAAACTGCGCCGCCGTCGCCAGCAGCACGGTGCTGACCACAAAACCCACGCCGCCCACCACACCGTCCACGCCGTCCATCAGGTTGACTGCGTTGGTCAGGCCCACGATCCAGAGAATGGTCAGGAAGATGCTCAGGGGCGCGTTGATGGCGTCGGGAATGATGGGCAGAAAGGGAATGGCATTGAAGTCAATTTTCAGGCCGTTGACGATCAGCAGCATGGCGGCCAGCACCTGCACCAGCAGACGCGACAGCGGCGACAGGCCGTACTGGTCGTCGATAAAGCCCACCAGCACCAGCAGCGACGCGCCCAGCAGGATGGCCAGCACCTGAATATTGACGATCTCCACGACGATGGGCCGCAGCGCCCACGCCACGATCACGCTGACGATGAAGCCTGCGAAAATGGCCAGACCACCCGCATTCGGCAGCGGCTCGGTGTTGAGTCGACGCTCGTTGGGATGATCGGCCCAGCCCACCTGCACGGCAAATTCGCGCAGGCGCGGAATGAACAGCCAGGTAAACAGCCCGGCAGTCAGGAAAGTAACGACGACGCTGACGAACCCCAGTCCAAACAGGTCCGCGATGCCCAGTTGCCGGGCGAAGGCAGAGAGTGAATCCATAAACTGACCCGAGTCTAGAGGCTATGCCGCGCCACGGCGTCAGCCGAAGGGAGCAGATGCCTCATTTGGTGCCGTAGATCCGGTCTCCCGCGTCGCCCAGCCCCGGCACGATGTAGCCGTGGTCATTCAGGTGCGAGTCGATGGCAGCGGTCACGATGTCCACGTCCGGGTGGTCGCGCTCGATCACGGCGATGCCCTCTGGGGCTGCGAGGATACACATCAGCTTGATGAACTGCGCCCCAGCCTGCTTGAGGCTGTGGATGGCGGCGCTGGCACTGCCGCCCGTCGCCAGCATGGGGTCGGTCAGGAAAACGCGGCGCTCGGCGATGTCGGCGGGAAGCTTGTTGTAGTAGGCCACCGGCTGCATGGTCTGCGGGTCGCGGTACATCCCCAGATGGCCCACTTTGGCCGCCGGCACCAGATCCACAATCGCGTCGGTCATGATCAGTCCGGCGCGCAAGATGGCCACCAGGGCCAGCTTCTTGCCGCTCAGCATGGGGAATTCGCCAGTTTCCATCGGCGTGGTGACGGTGTGGGGGGCCAGTTCCAGATCGCGCATGGCCTCGTAGGCCAGCAGCATGCTCAGCTCGGCAGCCAGTTCGCGGAACTCCTTGACCCCGGTCTGGGTGTCGCGCATCAGCGAGAGCTTGTGTTGAATCAGCGGATGGGAGACGACGGTGACCATGCCCGTACCATATCGCCTTGAGGCCAAGGGGCCTGAACGAGGCGCAAATCGACACAGGGACAGCGCAGCCTTTTTGTAGGCTGGATCATGCCCGACCTCGGCCCGGTGGAACTGATCATGGTCCTTCTTGTCCTGACCGTGCTGCTGGCCTGGATCCTGGTGGTCGTCCGGGTCATCCGTCTGGCCCTGGACGGGGGACATGCCAAGCGGATTCAGGAACTGGAATCTCAGGTGGGGGAACTGGAAAAAAGGCGCTAAAGGCCGCAAGGGACAGAAAGATTGTCTGCCCTTCCGTCCCCCAGCGCCTGAATCGTCCTTCCGGTCAGCCGACGGGCGTGCCGATCGCCTCCATCACCGCGTGGGTAAAGGTTTTGGTGTCTGCCTTGCCCCCCAGGTCACGGGTGGGTTCCTCACGCAGGGCCAGGGCCACGGCGCGCTCGATCTGGTTGGCGGCGTCGCTGCGGCCCAGGCCGTGCCGCAGCAGCATGGCGGCGCTCATGATGGCGGCGGCGGGATTGGCCACGCCCTTGCCGGCAATGTCAGGGGCGCTGCCGTGAATTGGCTCGAACAGGCCCGCGCCGTCGCCCAACGAGGCACTGGGCATCAGACCCAGGCTGCCGGGAATTACGGCGGCCAGATCACTCAGGATGTCGCCGAACAGGTTTTCCGTGACGATCACGTCGTAGCGGCTGGGGTCCGAGACGATCAGCATGGCCACGCTGTCCACGTACTCATGGTTCAGGTGGATGCTGCGGTACTCGCGGTCCCGCAGGGCCTGCACGTCGCGCCGCCACAGCTCACTGACCTCCAGCACGTTGGCCTTGTCCACGCTGGTCACGCGGCCCTTGCGCTGCTCGGCGGCCCAGAAGGCCATCTTCGCCACGCGCTCCACCTCGGGCGTGGTGTAGCGCATGGTGTTGTAGGCGGTGTCGCCGTCGAGCTTGCGGTCCCCGTCGAAGTACACGCCGCCCAGCAGCTCGCGCACGATCAGGATGTCCACGCCGCGTGCGAGTTCCGGCTTGAGGGGCGACAGGTGCTCCAGCCCCGGCTGCACGCGCACCGGGCGCAGGTTCGCGTAGCAGCCCAGCGCCTTGCGGAGGGCCAGCAGGCCGCTTTCGGGGCGCATCGGGCGCGCCAGGCTGTTCCAGGGGCTGTTCTGCGCGCCGCCCACGGTGCCCAGCAGCACAGCGTCGACGTCCCTCAGCGCGTCGCGGGTGCGCTGCGGGAAGGGATCGCCGTGCGCGTCGTAGGCGGCGCCGCCGATGGCGTGTTCCTCGAAGGTCAGGTCCGGGGCCACCTCGCGCAGCACCTGAACGGCGGCGGCGGTGACTTCAGGGCCGATGCCGTCGCCGGGCAATGTGACGATCTTAGGCATGGGTCTTCTCCTGTGTGGCTGGGTCCTGTGTCGCTGAGTCAACTTCGGTGGAGTCGTGGCCGGGGTGGCCGTGACCGGCCTCCGTACTGTGGGCGTTCAGGGTTTCGGCTTCCAGATCGGCGGCGTCGTGCTCCTTCATGTACTCCAGCCAGCCGCCGGCCTTCTGCACGTCCAGTGCGAACTGCGGCACCGGCACGAAGGTCAGGCTCTGGCCGGTGCGGGTGTTGGTGACGGTGCCTGCCTGCAGGTTCAGATCAGCGTCGTCGCCGTCCTCGAAAGCCTCCACGATGCCCTCACACTCCAGCGCCAGAAAGCCGTTGTTGATGGAATTGCGGTAATAGATGCGCGCGAAGTTGGGGGCAATCACCGCGCCCACGCCCGCGCCGCGCAGCGCCCAGACGGCGTGCTCACGGCTGCTGCCACAGCCGAAGTCGGCCCCGGCCACGATGATGTCGCCGGGCTGAACACGCTTCACGAAGGTCTTGTCGTAATCCTCCATCGCAAATTTTGCCAGCTCGGCCTCCACGTCGGTGGTCAGGTGACGGGCGGGAATAATCTCGTCGGTGTTGATGTGATCGCGGGCAAAGACGTGAACGGTGGGCATGGAGACTCCTTGAGGGGCGGGGCGGAACGCTACTGGGTACCCCTGCACAGGCCGGGGACTGGGCCGGGGCACGGGCAACAACTGGTGTCAGACCACAGTATCAGCGCCGTCCCGTCCATGCCACCGCGCGGCGGGCAGCTTGTCGAGAGGAGCGAATGGGCTGGACCAGACAACCCCCGCAAGTTAGAACTCAGGCAGTCTCCAGACCTGATCTAGACCGTCTCATGTGTCCTTCCGCTGCCCCGCGCACACTCGGGGCAGTCTCCGGAAACTGCCCCCCACTCTCTCCCCCGCTTCCCCTTCCCAACAGGTGAATCCATGGACCCCGTAACGCTCATCCTGATCCTGTTCGTGGCCGCGCTGGTGCTGTTTGCCACCGAATGGCTGCCGGTGGACGTCACCGCGCTGGCCCTGCTCTCGGCGCTGCTGCTGGCCGGGCTGGTCACGCCGGGGCAGGCGTTTGCCGGCTTCGGCAGCGACACGGTGCTGACCCTCGCCTCGCTGTTCATCCTGACGCGGGTGCTGCTGCGGGCAGGAGTCATCGAGTGGATCGGGGTGTCGCTGGCCCGCCGCGCCCGCAACGCCCCGGCCATGCTGCGCGGGCTGCTGGGCACGGTGGCAGGCATCAGCGCCTTTACCAGCAACACCGCCACCACCGCCGTCTTTTTGCCGGTGGTGGCCGGACTGGCCAAACGGTCAGGCCTGGGAGCGGGGCGGGCGCTGATGCCGCTGGCCTTTGCCAGCATCCTGGGCGGCACAGTCACGGTGATCGGCACCAGCACCAATCTGGTGGTCTCGGGAGCGCTGCCCACCACCGGGCAGGCGCCGCTGGGCTTCTTCGAGCTGGCCTGGGTGGGCCTGCCGGTGGCCGTGGTGGGCCTGCTGTACCTGTTCCTCGTGGCCCCGCGCCTGCTGCCCAACCGGGAGGCCGCCTTGGAAGACTCGCTGCGTGAGTATCTGGCGGACCTGACGGTGGCCCCTGGCAGCCCGCTGGCGGATCAGGCGCTGCGCGACAGCGGGCTGGGCCGGGACCATGGCCTGACGGTGGTGGCGGTGCGCCGCGACAACCAGACCTTCTACGCGCCAGGGCCGGATTTTGTGGTGCAGGCCGGCGACACGCTGGCGGTGGAAGGCCAGACCGAGCGCATCCTGGCCGGGAAAAGCACGCTGGGCGTGGTCAGCAAATCCGAGCAGAAGCTGCGCGCCGAGCCAGGCGAGGGCAGCCCAGGCAGGGACAGCAACGTGCGCCTGATCGAGGCCGTCGTGCTGCCCGGTTCGCCGCTGCTGGGCCGGACCCTGAAAGAGGGCCGTTTCCGCGAGCGCTACGGCGTGTCGGTGCTGGCGCTGCACCGCCGCGCCCAGCACTTCGAGCGGCTGGGCGGTGTGCGGCTGGCGGTGGGTGACCTGCTGCTGATTCAGGGCACGGCGGCCCGCATTGACTCGCTGGGCGACTACCTGGCCGTGATGGGTGACCTGACCGAGCGCGTGCGCGACCCTCGCCGCGCGCCGCTGGCCCTGGCCCTGTTCGTGGGCGCGGTGGGCCTGGGGGCATCCGGGACGGTGCCGCTCGCCGTGGCGGTGGTGGTGGCCGTCGCCCTGAGCCTGATATTCCGCCTGATCTCGCCGGAGGAGGCCTACGGCGCGGTGGAGTGGCCCATCATCGTGCTGATCGCCTGCATGCTGGCCTTCGGCACGGCGTTTGAGGCCACCGGGGCCGCCGGGGTGCTGACCGGGGCGCTGTCGGGCGTGCTGGAGCCGCTGGGGCCCTACGGCCTGCTGGCCGCGCTCTTTCTGGTCACGGTGGCCCTGACCCAGCCCATGAGCAACCAGGCGGCGGCGCTGGTGATGCTGCCGCTGGCCATCGGCACGGCAGGGGCGCTGGGCTACGACCCACGCCCCTTCATCATCGGCATCACGATTGCCGCCAGCAACTCGTTCATCACGCCGCTGGAGCCCTCCTGCATGCTGGTCTACGGGCCGGGTCGCTACACCTTTCTGGACTTTGTGCGCGTCGGCTCCGGCCTGACGCTGGTGACCTTCGCCGTGTCGCTGCTGATCATTCCGCGCGTGTGGCCGTTCTAGCGTTCACCGCGCGGCAGCTGTACCGTACGCGCAAAAAAAGCCCTCTCCACCGGGAAGAGGGTCAGGCAGGGGTTTTGACCCTCAGACGATCGTCAGATGAACAGCGGCGCGTCGGGATCGTCCAGCAGGGGCCGGTCCTTGCGCGCCATCAGGGCGGCGGCGGTGCCAATGCCGATGACCGCGCCGATGCCGATCACGATCAGCGTCCAGGTGATCAGCACTTGCGAATGATCGTGGGTGCGGTCTGAAACCATGGGTGAAGCATAACAGCCTGTGCGCGGCGCAGGGTTTGAACCGGGTTGAGGAATCGGGGGTGGGAGGCGGCCCACTCCCGGCCAGCAGCCAGATCAGTCTGCCGGAACAGCTTTCGGTCCTTCCAGCACGCGTGGCAGCCTGCGCCACAGCGTCAGCAGGGCGACCAACCCTAGCGCCGCCAGCACGATCAGGCCCCAGCGCGAGCCGAGGGGGCCGTCCTTGTTGATCAGGGCGCTCGACAGCAGCGCGCCGGGCGGTCCCATCCCCACCAGCACGAAGGAATACAGGCTCATTACGCGCCCGCGCAGGTGGTCGGGGATGGTCAGCTGCACGGTGCTGTTGGCGCTGACCAGCAGCGTAAGCATCCCGAACCCGCAGGCCGCCAGCACCGGCGCGGCCAGCACCGAGCCAGGCGTCAGGGCCAGCGCCATGGTGGAGACGATCAGGATCACGGCGCCGTAGCGCAGGTTGCGCGCCGGATTGGGTTTGCTGGCCTGCCACAGTGCGCCGCCCATCGCCCCCACACCAAAAAATGCCGACAGCAACCCGAAGGCCGCCTCACGTTCGCCGTAGACCACGCGGGCGAAGTAGGGAATGATCACGTTGAAGTTGATGACCGTCAGGCTCATCAGGCCCACCAGCAGCATCACGTTGCGGACGGGCGGCGTGGCCCGCACGTAGCGCAGGCCCTCGCGGATGTCGTCGCCCACCTTGCCCCGCCGCAGACCCGGACGGGCCGGAAAAGGCAGGGTGGCCAGCACGTACAGCACCGCCCCGAACGACGCCACGTTCAGGTAGAAAGGCAGGGCCAGCCGGGCAATGTTGGTGGAGTCCCCGCCCGCCAGCAGCCGGATGCCCAGCACCGCCACCACCCCAAACAGCGCCTGCCCCAGCGTGCGGCTCACGTTGAACGACAGGCTGTTCAGGGCCACCGCATTGGTCACGGCCTCACGCGGCACGAAGTCCACCACCATGCTCTGGCGGGCAGGCATGTCAAAGGCGTTGGCGCACCCCGACACAAAGGCCAGCAGCATCACCAGCGGCAATGACACGATGCCCAAATGGGTGGTAACGGCCAGCACCAGCGCGGTGGTCAGCAGCACAAGTTGCGTGGCCAGCAGCACCCGCCGCCGGGGCACCCGGTCCACGATGGCCCCGGCGAACAGCGACAGCAGCAGACTGGGCGTGAACTGCGCCACCGTCACGAGACCCAGCGCGGAACTGCTGCCTCCCGAAAGCTCCAGCACCAGATACTGCTGCGCGGTGGCCTGCATCCACGCCCCCACCAGCGAAAGCAACTGCGAGAACCAGTAGCGGCGGTAGTGGGGATGACTCAGCGCCCTGAATGTATTGATTCGCCACTCGCCAACACGCGCAAACACCCGCCCACCATACGCCCGTCTGCAGTGGGAAGGGCGCCTGCACCGGGGAATGAAGGGCAGGTGAAAGCGGCGCGGGCGTGGGGAGCCCCCCCATCCCACCCACCGCCGCCCCACACTTCTCACCCGGCTCACCTTTTCCAATTCTTGATGTTGTGTTACCTTACCCACAATCTCATTCTCATCCCACACGGTCAATCCATATCTCCGCCCCCTGCGAGCCCCCATCCGATGCCTCGAACCCTGTCTGTTTTTCCGTTCCCCGCCCTGCTGCTGGGTGCCCTTCTGTTCCTGGGAGGACCAGCCGGGGCCCAGACCGGGGAATTCCAGGGCGTCACCGTCACCGTGCAGGCCAAGGACACCGCCTACGGCATCGCCCGGCGCGCGGGCATCAGCGTCGAGGCCCTGCTGGCGCTGAACGGCCTGCACAGCCCCGATCTGAAGATCGGCCAGACCCTGCGGGTCTCCAGCACGGCGCGGCATGTCGTTGGGCCGAAAGAGACCCTGTACGCCCTGTCGCGGCGTTACGGCGTCAGTGTCAACGCACTGCTGGCCGAAAACGCCCTGCCCGAGGGCGCGGTGCTGAGCGTGGGCCAGGTGCTGACGTTGCCCGCCACCGCCACCCTGCCCTCTCCGGCGCAGCCCACGCCCGTTGCCCTGGCCCCCACGCCAGGGCCGCTTGCTGCGCTCTCCCTGACGCTGCCGCCCCTTCTGGGTGTGCCCCAGCCGCCCGAGCCGGTGCCCAGCGCCGCGCCGCAGGCCCCCGCCTTCGCTCCGCCTGAGCCGGCGCTGCCGGACGCGCCGTCACCCGACCGGCCCAGCGCGGCCCTGCCCGGCGACTGGCGCGGCATGGCGATGGCCCTGCTGGGCACGCCGTACCGGTACGGCGGCACAACCCCCGCCGGACTGGATTGCAGCGGTTTCGTGCTGCAGGTGTTCACGCCGCTGGGCGTGCGCCTGCCCCGGGTCAGCGCGGATCAGGCACAGGTGGGCCAGCCGGTGGCCGCCGAGGAACTGCAGCCCGGCGATCTGGTGTTCTTCGACACGGTGGGCGGGGGCCGCATCTCGCACGTGGGCATCTACCTGGGCGGCGACACCTTCGTCAGCGCCAACAGCTACCAGGGCAAGGTCTCACTGGACACCCTGATGGCCGACCGTTACTGGGGGCCGCGCTACCGGGGCGCCCGGCGGGTGCTGAGCGGGCCGCTGGCCGTCCGGGGACCGTAGTTCAGCTTCAGCCCGGCACCGCCAACCCTCAGTCTCGCCGCGTCACGCCGTCCACCGTCAGCAGCGGACCGTACAGCTCCGGGCGGCGGTCCCGGAAAAAGCCCATGCCCGCGCGGAATTTGCGGGCCTCGGCCAGATTCAGATCGTGGGTCAGCGCGCCCTCGTCGGTGTCGCCGAATTCGGCCACCAGTTCGCCGGTGTAGTCGCTAATAAACGAGTGTCCGTAGTACGTCTGGGACAGCCCACCCACCACCTCGGTGCCGATGCGGTTGGCCGCGCCCACGTAACTGGAATTGCTGACGGCGTGCCCGACCATCGCGCGCTGCCACATGTGGTGGCTGTTGGGCGACTCGACCTCGGCGGGCTCGCTGCCGATGGCGGTGGGATACAGCAGGAAGTCAGCGCCCTGCAGCATCATCACGCGGGCGGTCTCGGGATACCACTGGTCCCAGCAGATGCCCGCTCCGACGCGCCCATAACGGGTGGCCCAGACCTTGAACCCGGTGTCTCCAGGATTGAAGTAGTACTTTTCCTCGTAGCCGGGACCATCGGGGATGTGGGTCTTGCGGTAGTTGCCCAGCACCTCGCCGTCGGCGTCGATGCACACCAGACTGTTGTAGTGCGCCTGTCCGGCCCGCTCGAAGTAGCTGAGCGGCAGCACCACGCCCAGCTCACGCGCCAGGTTCTGGAACCGTCCGATAAACGGGTGGTCCTGCTGCGGGTGCGCCAGGGCAAAGTAATCCTCGCGCTCCACCTGGCAGAAGTACAGGTTCTCGAACAGTTCCGGCAGCAGAATCACCTGTGCGCCCTGGGCCGCCGCGTCGCGGACATGCGCCTCGGCGCGGGCCACGTTGTCCTCCAGCTGATCGGTGACGTGCATCTGGATCACGGCCAGCTTCACGGTGTCCGGGGTCTTGTTGGTGGGCCTGGTCATCTGCCGAGGCTATCCGATCCGCGCCGCCAAGAGCGGAACCCAGCTCACGCGGGCCGCACCAGCACGCTGTCGCCGGCGCGCAGGCCCGTTCTCATCAGCAGTTCGGCCGGCACCAGCAGCGTGTTGGACAGGTTCGGGCCGCCGCGCACCGACAGGGTGTGAACCAGACCGTCGTCGGCCCGGACCGCGACGGTCTGCGGTGGGCGCAACATGTCCTCCTTCCAGCGCTTCAGGATCAGGTCATCCACCACCACCACCCCCTGCACCTCGCGGGTTACCGCCACGCTCAGCCGGGCCACGCGGGACTTGCGCGGGGCGATCAGACGGATCTGGTGCAGTTTTTGCAGCAGCCGGCGGGCGTCGGGGTCCTGCGACAGCAGCGAGACGGGCCGCTGAAGCTCGATCTGCTTGAGAATCGCCTGATCCTTGAGCCCCCAGCGAATCCGCGCCGCGCGCTCCGGCGAGGTGAGTTTCACCGGGCCACCGAAGGGCAGCGGCACTTCGGGCAGGGCGTCCAGCGCTTCCAGCGCCACATCGTCCAGGTTGACATTCAGCAGCGGATTGGGATGCACGACGCCCTCGTCGAACCGGAAGCCCCCGTGCGGGTCGAGCAGCAGCCGGATCAGTGCAGGAATCCCAGTCTGGGCTGCAAACTGCAGGTGGCGGACCCGGTGGCCCTCCAGAAACGCCTGAAACGGGCCGTCGGCGCGCTGAACAGTCAGGGCACCAGTCCGGCCCTGCTCGCTGAGCAGGTACAGCAGTTGCAGGAAATCAAAGGTTTCGAGGTTGGCAGTCTTGGTCATACAGTCTTGGTCATGGGGGCCTGGGCAATGCGGGGTGTTGTGGCGCAGCGTGCAGGGAGTGTAACGCCGAAAGCCTGACCTGCACGTCTTCCGGGGGTGGTGTACCCCCACACACCCCCAGTACGTCACATTCGCTTGATGTGAGGCGCAGCCCGGCAGACGGCTTCAGCAGCGCCTAGCCGCGCAGCAGATGCGAGAAGCCGCCCTCCTGTAAAGGGGGCAGGTCATCCAGACCTACCAGCCCGAACTCCAGCAGAAAACGCCCGGTGGTTCCGTACAGCAGCGGGCCGCCCACCGCGTCCGAACGGCCCACCACCTTGACCAGTTCACGCTCCTGCAAGGTGACCACCGTACCCGCGCTGCCGCCGCGCATCGCCTCGATCTCGGCGCGGGTGACCGGTTGCCGGTAGGCAATCACCGCCAGAACCTCCAGCGCGGCGCTGCTCAGGGCCGGCAGCGGCGGGGGCGCCAGCAGCGGCGCGAGCCGGGCCGCCAGCACAGGCGGCACAATCAGCCGCCAGCCGCCCGCCACCGCCTCGGCCACGAAGCCCAGGCCTGCCGACGCCAGGGTCTTCTCAAAGGCCAGCAGTTCCCGCTCAACGGTGGTTTCCGGCAGGTCCAGGGTGGCGGCCAGTTCACGGACAGCCACGGGGCGGCCGGCAGCCAGCAGCGCCGCGCCGATCAGGGCCGACAGCCGGGGCGGCGGGGCAGGCGTCACCGGGTCAGTCATGCGGCTGCCCGGCCCGCACCCCGGCCAGTAGCGCGGCCACCGCCTCGTCCAGCGGGCCGGAGCGCAGCAGGGTGCCCCCCGGCAGTTCGACCACGGTGCTGGCCTGCCCGCCAATCGGTTCCTCGTCCGGCTTCCCGGTCGTCTCCGCAGCCAACACGTAGTCCGCCAGCGCCATGGCCTGCGCCTGGGCCGACGTCAGGGCGGGAGGCTGCCCGCTGGGGTTGCAGCTCGTGGTCAGCAGCCGCCCCCCACTGCGCCGCAGCAGCGCCAGCGCCAGCGGGTGCGACGGCACGCGCAGACCCACCAGCCCGCCAGGGGCCAGCGTGGAGGCCAGACCCGGCAGGGCCGGGGTCACCAGCGTCAGCGGGCCGGGCCACAGTGCCGACAACGCCGTGAGGGCGGCGCTCGGCTGGGCCAGCTCCAGCGCGGCACGGGCGTCCTGACACGACACCTGCACTGGCCGGTGGGCCTGGCGGCCCTTGACCGCGTACAACCGCCCCACGGCCACCGGGTGACCGGGCAGGGCCGCCAGGCCCCAGACCGTCTCGCTGGGATAGGCCACGATGCCGCCGTCCTGCAGGACCGACCAGGCCCGGTCGACAGCTGCAGCAGCGGGATTTTCAGAAACAGAGGTCAGGGATTCAGTCATAAGGGCGGCGCGTCTGTAAGGTCGGCGCAAGACCACCCCAGATTATACTGGGCAGAATATGGCCGTCTTCGAATACCGCGCGCGCGACCGCTCTGGCAAAGTGCTCAAATCCCAGATGGAGGCCGAGACGTCGGCCCAGGTCCGCGACGTGCTGCGCGCCAAGAACCTGATGGTCGTCGAGATCAAGGCCCCCAAGAGCGGTCTGAATGCCGACATCAAGATCCCCTTTCTGGACGACCGTCCGCCCAGCCTCAAACAGGTTTCGATCTTCAGCAAACAGCTGGCCACGCTGATCAATGCGGGCGTGCCGCTGGTGCAGTCGCTGGCCGTCCTGCAGGGCCAGATCGAGCACAAGGGTTTTCAGAAGACCGTCAAGAACCTGCGCAGCGATGTGGAGGCGGGAACGCCGCTGAGCGAGGCCATCGCCAAATACCCCAAGGTCTTCAACCGCCTGTACATCAATCTGGTGCGGGCCGGTGAAACGAGCGGCACCCTGGATTCGGTGCTGGAACGCATCGCCGATTTTCAGGAAAAGGAGCTGGCCCTGCGCGGCAAGATCAAGAGCGCCCTGACCTATCCGGTGGTGGTGCTGGTCTTCGCCATTCTCATCACCTACTTCCTGCTCACCACCATCGTGCCGCAGTTTGCGGGAATCCTGACGCAGCTCAACGCGCCGCTGCCCTTCATCACCAGGATGCTGATGGCGGTCTCGGACTTCCTGAAGAACTCGGCATGGTTAATCGTGGTGTTCGGGGTGATTGCGACCTTTGCGTACCGCTGGGTATACAAGACACCCAAAGGCCGCGTTGTGATCGACGACATCAAGCTCAAGCTGCCGGTCTTCGGCAACCTGACCCAGAAAAGCGCCATCGCGTCGTTCGCCCGCACCTTTGGCCTGCTGATCAGTAGCGGTGTGAACATCATAGAGGCGCTGGAAATCACCAAGGGCACGGCCGACAACGCCATCGTCGAGGACACCATCGAGAACGCCAAGAACGTCGTCATGGTGGGGGAACAGATGAGTTCGAGCCTGGCCACCAGCAAGGTCTTTCCGCCCATGGTGGTCAGCATGATCTCGATTGGCGAGGAAACCGGCGCTCTGGACTCTATGCTGATCAAGGTGGGCGATTTCTATGACCGTGAAGTGGACGAGGCTGTCGACAGCATGACAGCGGCCATTGAGCCGATCATGATCGTCTTCCTCGGCGGCATCGTGGGCACCATCGTGGCGGGGATGTTCCTGCCGATGTTCAGCATTATTGGGACGCTCAGCCAGTAATTGTCCATCTCAGTTGAGAATGTCAGTATGAAAGCGAGAATGTCATCACCCCCGCACGGACCCGCCGCCGAGGCGGGTTTTTGCGTCCACCACACACCGGGAGGAATAGCCGCCCGCTGGCTGACTGGAAAAATGACATTCTGAGCTTTACAAACCCGGCTGACATGCTGCTTTATGCGCCTGAAAAATCCCGAGCTGCACACACAGGGCGTTGACGTGCCCAGCCCGATTCGACACCAAACAAAAACCCCCCGCACAGGGCAGGGGGCTTCGGGAACGGTCTGAACTCAGACCAGTTCGATCAGGGCCATCGTCACGCCGTCGCCGCGGCGGGTGCCGATGCGCAGGATGCGGGTGTAGCCGCCGGGACGCTCGGCGTACTTGGGGGCCACTTCATCCATCATCTTGCGGACAACGTCGTTGTCATGGATGTCGCGGGCCACCAGACGGCGGGCGTGCAGGTCGCCGCCCTTGGCGGTGGTGATCAGTTTCTCAACGTAGGGGCGCAGCTCTTTGGCCTTCGTGAGGGTCGTCTGGATGCGGCCCTCGCGCAGCAGCGCCGTCGCCTGGGCACGGGCCAGGGCGGTACGGGCACTGCTGTTGCGGTTGAGCTTGCGTCCGGCTTTACCGTGGCGCATGGGTGTTCTCCTTCAAAACGCGGCCCCTGCAACCAGAGGCCGGAAAATGGTTTAGTCGCGCAGCGCCAGGCCAAACTGGGCCAGCTGCTGCTTGATCTCGTCCAGGCTGCGTTCGCCGATGCCGGGCACCTTTTTCAGGTCACGGTCCGAGAGCGCGCACAGCGCGTCCACGCTGTCGATGCCCTCTTCCTTGAGGGAATGCAGCACGCGGGTGGTCAGACCCAGGCCTTCAAGCGTCACGCGCGGCGAATCCATTTCGGCGGGGTAGTCGCCGGGGTTCAGGTTCAGCGCAGCGGGAGCCGAGGGCAGATCGTACACGCCGGGCTGCGGCATGACTGGGGTGGAGGGCGTGTAGACCGGCTGCTGGAACTCCGGAGTCAGGGCCGGCAGGTTCTCCACATTGCCGAACACGTTCAGCTCCTCGCGCAGAATTTCCACCGCCTTGTCCAGGGTGTCCTGCGGGCCGGTCGAGCCGTCGGTCCAGACGCGCAGGATCAGACGGTCCAGATCGGTCTGCTGACCCACGCGGGTGTTCTCGACGTGGTAGGCCACGCGGCGCACCGGGGAGAACACCGCGTCCACCGGAATCGAGTTGATGCGGTCCTTGGTGGCGTGCTTGTCGGCGGGAACGTAGCCCTCGCCTTCTTCCACGCGCACTTCCATGACCAGCTTGCCATCCTCGGCCAGGGTGGCAATCACCAGGTCGGGGTTGACGATCTCGGCGTCGCTGGGCACCTCGAAGGCACTCGCCTTGACGACACCCTCGCCCTGCGCGCGCAGGGTCAGGGTCTTGGGGCCGGGGGCGTGAAACTTCACGACCAGTTCCTTGAGGTTGAGGATCATCTGAATGACGTCCTCTTTGACCCCGGGAATGGTGGAAAATTCGTGCAGTACGTCTTCGATGTACACGCTGGTGACAGCCGTGCCGGGGATCGAGGACATCAGGATGCGCCGGATGGGGTTCCCGATGGTGACGCCGTAACCGCGCGTGAGCGGTTCCAGGACGAACTCGCCATAATCGCCGTCCACGCGGGCTTTAAGTTGAGGGCGCTTTTGATCCACTGGGGCCTCCGTTAACGCGAGTAGTACTCGATGATGAAGTTCTCGTTGATCGGCAGCGCCAGGTCTTCACGCGCCGGGAGGCGGGCAAAGGTACCGGTGAAGGTTTCGGGGTTCAGTTCGACCCAGGGAGCAACGCGGCGGCGCTTTTGCGCTTCCATGTTTTCCTGGATAAAGCCCATCGAGCGGCTGCCCTCGGTCACGACGATCTCGTCGCCAACCTTGACGCGGTAGCTCGGGACGTCGACCTTCTTGCCGTTCACGAGAATATGACCGTGGCCCACGAACTGCCGGGCCTGACGGCGGGTGCTGGCAAAGCCCATGCGGAACACGACGTTGTCCAGGCGGCGTTCGAGCAACTGCAAGAACACCGTACCGGTCACGCCAGGAACGTTGGAGGCTTCGGTAAAGAGGTTGCGGAACTGCTTCTCGCCCATGCCGTACAGGCGGGAGAGCTTCTGCTTTTCACGCAGGCGCACGCTGTAGTCGCTGGGACGTCCGCGACCACGGCGCTGGCCGTGCTGACCGGGCGCATAGGGGCGCTTGTCCAGGTACTTCTGGACTTTCTCTGTTTCCGCGAGGTTAATGCCCTCACGGCGACTCTGTTTGGTAATCGATCCACGGAAACGACCCATTTATTGATCTCCTTGGTGCGGCCAGCACTGCTGTGCCAGCCGGGTCTGCGGCCCTCTGTTGCCCGCCACCATCGCTGGTGGTTGCAGCTTCAGCCCATCAGCTGGGCAGCGGCGGCGGGACAGGTGGGCGCGCGCGATTGCGTCAGTTCAACACTTAAGCGCGGAACTTTTTCTTGGGGCGGCAGCCGTTGTGAGGCACGGGGGTGTCGTCCATGATGGACTTCACTTCAATGCCGCTGGCCTGAATGGCACGAATGGCCTGTTCACGGCCCGAGCCGCTGCCGCGCACGATCACGTCGACAATGTTCATGCCGAAGGTCTGCTGCGCCTTTTTAACGGCGTCGGCGGCGGCAAGCTGGGCTGCGTAGGGCGTGCCCTTCTTGCTGCCCTTGTAGCCGATGGTCCCGCCGCTGCTCCAGGCGACAGAATTGCCGTCCAGGTCAGTGATGGTAACAATCGTGTTGTTGTAGCTGGCGTGCACGTACGCGCGGCCAGCGCTGATGTTGCGCCGGGCGCGGCGCGGGGTCTTGCCCTTGGTAGATTTCGCCATGGCTTACTTCCTCGCGGCCTTTTTCTTGCCAGCCACAGTCTTGCGCGGCCCCTTGCGGGTCCGGGCGTTGGTCTTGGTGCGCTGACCGCGCACGGGCAGGCCGCGGCGGTGGCGCAGGCCACGGTACGCGCCGATGTCCATCAGACGCTTGATGTTCTGACCGACCTCGGAGCGCAGGTCGCCTTCAACCTTGTAGGTCTTCTCGACGGCGTCACGCAGGGTGGACTGGTCCGCCTCGGAGAGGTTCTTGACGCGGGTGTCGGGATTGATCCCGGTGCGCGCCAGCACTTCCTTGCTGCGGGTCAGGCCGATACCGTAGATGTAGGTCAGCGCAATTTCGATGCGCTTCTCGCGGGGCAGGTCGACGCCTGCAACGCGGGCCATCAGCCTTGCCTCTGCTTGTGCTTGACTTCCTTGCTGCAAATGATCAGCACCCGTCCGTGACGGCGGATCACCTTGCAGCCATCGCACATTTTCTTGACACTGCTGCGAACTTTCATGCTTCCTCCTCGCGCCGCCTGCTGTTGCATCAGCAGCGCTCGACCCCTGCCCACGCTCCCGTGGACCGAAATCTGTGGTGTTGCTCCCGGCCTGCCGATCAGCGGCGGTAGACGATGCGCCCGCGCGACGTGTCGTACGGGCTGATTTCCAGAACCACACGGTCACCAGGCAGGATACGGATGTAGTGAATCCGCATTTTTCCGCTGATGTAGGCCAGGATGTCGTGCCCCGTATCGAGCGTTACGCGAAAGGTGGTGTTGGGCAACGCCTCGGTCACCACGCCCTCGGCGCGTACGGTATCGGACTCTTCCTTTTTCTTCTTTTCCCGCTGTTCCGGCATTCTTCGTCTCGCCACGCAACCTCCAGGCCCAATGCAAGCCAAACGTAAAGTTATCACGCCCACAGGCATCTGAACAAGCAGCGGTGACAATTTTCAGAAAAGTTCGGGGGCCATGTGGAGAGCTTGTTCAGTTATTCAGGACGCCGGGTTCTCATTTGGCAAGTTCAGTCTCCCCTATCCGGTGGCCTCGCTTCTCATCACGATGCCCTGTGTTCCGGCCAACGCCACCACGTCATCGCCGCACATGGCCATCGCCGCAAATGGCCGTCGCCATCGGGCCAGAAAAATGATCGGGGGTTCAGGCAAAGACCAGAAGGCCCAGCCCGGCGAAGGCCTGCGCGATGCCGTGACCGTAGCTGAGGGCGCTGGCATCACGCAGGGCCAGCAGCGCCCGTTCGCATACATGGGCCAGCAACGTGGCAAGGTCACCCAGCAGTTTGCGGGCGGCGTGGCGTCTGCCCTGAGAGTCAGAATCAGCCCTCCTATTGACGGTAACCTCTGCAGCCTGTTCCGATTTCTCCGCCCGGTTCTGTCGCTCAGCCAGCCATGCCGCAATGTTTTCCGGTACGGGTTGCCCCCAGAGTTGGACACGTGTAAGGCGTACAGCAACCGCAGCGCCAGCCCATACTTGCAGGGAGCCTTGCGGCTGGGGCAGGAGCCTTTCGCCAGCGGGCCGCTCAGGTCGACAGCCGTCACGCAAGGGGTCTTCCCGCTGCCCTGGCACTCGCCCCACAGCACCCCTCCAATGCATTCAGATTGGGCTACACCTGCCCGGGGTGGCCAGCTGACGGACATTGGTCGCGTTGCCGGAGTCCGGGGCCAGCGCGAGAATGGTTCCGGAACTCAGGACTCCCGACAAGTTTTGACTCTATATCCTGGTCACAGCGTAGGAGCCACAGCTGCACGTTGTTGCCGCAAGCCTGGCACCGCAGTCTGGAGATCAGCGCTCATGTCCGACGCGCGCACCTGGCCGCAAAACAGAACAGAGGCCGCAGGCGTCGCCGCCCCGGCCTCTCGTTTCACGCATGAAACTTTACTTCATTCCGTCCAGGATCCGCGTGTACACCTCGTCCATGCTGCCCACGCCGTCCACACGCTTCAGGTGGCCGCGTGCGCCGTAATAGTCGATCAGCGGCTGGGTCTGCTCGCGGAACACGTCCTGGCGCTTGCGGGCCACTTCCTCGGTGTCGTCGCTGCGACCGGACCCGCCGCTGGCTGTCGCCTGCCGCCCACGCTCAACGATACGCTCGATCAGCAGCTCGTCGGGGACTTCCAGCAGCGGCACGTGATTGACCGGGGCACCCAGTTCCTCCAGCAGCACGTCAAGCTCCTCGGCCTGGGCGCGGGTACGCGGGAACCCGTCGAAAATTACGCGGACGCCTTCCATGTCCGCCAGACGGTCCCGGATCAGGGCGATCAGGATGTCATCGGGAACCAGCTGACCCGCATCCAGCATGGGTTTGATCTGCTGGCCCAGGTCGGTGCCGCGCTGCACGTGATCGCGCAGGATGTCGCCGGTGCTGATCTTGACCAGATCCTGTTCGGCAGCCAGACGCTCGGCCTGCGTGCCCTTCCCGGCACCGGGTGGGCCCAGAAAAATAACGACTTTGTTCTTCGGTTGGGTCATTGGGTTCCTCCGTAAGTTGGCTGTCAGTCTAACGGCTGGTCCTCTCTTGTTCTCCCGGTTCGGGGCACGGGTCACGGCCGCCGGGAACAACGAAGAACCGCCCCCGGACAGGCAGGCGGTTCCCACAGTGCGTCAGACGTTCAATTGTTCAGGCGTCCGCGAATGCGGCCCTTGCTGATGAAGCCGTCATAGCGGCGCACCGTCAGCTGGGCCTCAAGCTGCTTGAGGGTTTCCAGCGCCACGCCCACGATGATCAGCAGGCCCGTGCCGGAAAACTGGAAGGTGGTGATACCCGTGACGCGCTGCACGATCTGCGGAACGACCGTCAGCACCACCAGGAAGATTGCACCCCACAGGCTCAGGCGGCTGCTGATGCTGCCCAGGTACTCGGTGGTGGGCGTGCCGGGGCGGACGCCGGGAATAAAGCCCCCGGCCTCGCGCAGCTGCTCGGCAATCCGCTTGGGATCAAACTGCACGCTGTTGTACAGGTACGTGAATCCGAAGATCAGCGTGGCTTCCAGCAGGATGTACAGCGGCTGTCCGAACACCAGGTTGGAGTTCAGCCACGCACTGACTTCCGGCGCACGGGTGGCCGTGGCGCTGGCAATCAGGTTGGGGATAATCAGCATGGCGCTGGCAAAGATCACCGGAATCACGCCGGCCTGGTTGACCTTGATGGGCAGCCAAGTGGCCTGCCCCGCGCCGCGCGACTGGGCCGCCGAGGCGGACCCGGCGGCGGCCGTGGGCGCGCCGCCGCGGGCACGTGCGTACGTCACCGGTACCCGCCGCTCGCCCTGGTAAACGTAAACGATACCCGCAATCGTCACCAGAATGATGGCAATAAAGGCCAGCAAAGACAGCAGCTGCACCTGATCGGTGCGGAACAGTTGCGCCGTGGCGGCAATCTCACGCGGGTAAGCCGAGATGATGCCCACCGTGATGATCAGCGAAATGCCGTTGCCCACGCCGACTTCGGTGATGCGCTCGCCGATCCACATGGTAAAGGCGATGCCCGCCACCTGCGTCAGGACCATTACCAGCACCGTGAACAGGCCCGGCGTCCAGCCCACCGCGACGTACGACGCGTTGCTGGTCACGAACAGCGAGAAGAACAGCGCCTGCACCGCGCCCAGCCCGATGGCCGAGTAGCGCGTGAACTGGTTGATCTTCTTGCGGCCCTCCTCCCCATCCTTGGACAGCTTTTCCAGGGCGGGAATGGTGGTGGTCATCAGCTGAATCACGATACTGGCCGTGATGTACGGCAGCACCCCGAGCGCGAAGATCGAGAACTGCGAGAGATTGCCTCCCGAGATCATGCTGATTAAACCAAACAAGCCACCCGAGGTGGCGTTGCTCAGTGCGGCGGTGTTGACGCCTGGGGTGGGAATTGCACTCCCCAGACGGTACACCGCCAGCAACAGCAAGGTGAAGACAATCTTCCGCTGCAGGTCCGGGATCCGGAACGCGTCGCGGAAGGCGCGCAGCATGTTACTCGGCCTTCTCGGCCTGCTGCTTGGCCACGCGGGCGGCGGCGCGGTCTTCCTTGTTGGGGGCCGCAGGCTTGGGCGCGGGCAGCACAACGCTGCCGCCGGCCGCTTCAACCGCCTTGATGGCAGCCTCGCTCGCGGCGTCCACGTGAATGGTCACAGCGCGGGCCAGCTCACCGCTGGCGAGCAGCTTGACAGGACGGTTCTTGCGGCGCACCAGGCCCACAAGCTCCATCACAGTGCGGTCAAAGGTGTCGAGCCCTTCGATGTCATTGAACTGCGAGAGCTTCACGACTTCGTAGGTGGTGCCGACGTTGTTGAACCCGCGCTTGGGCAGGCGGCTGATCAGCGTGCTGCGGCCACCCTCGAAGAAGGGGCCCTTGCCGGCGCCGCTGCGCGACTTCTGGCCCTTGTGACCGCGGCCGGCGGTCTTGTCGACGCCACCGGGACCGCGACCAACGCGCTTGCGCGGCTTACGGCTGCCCTCGGCGGGCTTCAGATCGTGGAGCTTCATGCTTCCACCTCCAGCAGATGCTGAACGGTCCGCACCATGCCGCGCAGGGCGGGGGTGTCGCTGACCTCACGGCTGTCGCCGATGCGCCTCAGGCCCAGCGCCTTGACGGTGTCCACCTGGTTCTGGGGACGCCCGATCACACTGCGCTTGAGGGTGATTTTGATAGGTTTTGCGGTCATTCTTGGGCACCTCCGGCGATGGCCGCTCCACCCTGGGTGGTGGCCGACTGCGCGGCAGCGGTCTGGACAGGCTGAGCGGTACGGGTCACGTCGATGCCGCGCAGCGCACGTACCTGCTTGGCGGTGCGCAGGTTGCGCAGCCCGTCGAACACGGCGTAGGCCACGTTGATCTTGTTGCGGCTACCCAGTTCCTTGGACAGCAGGTTGGTGATCCCCGCGAGTTCGGCAATCGAACGCGGCACGGTTCCGGCGATCACGCCCGTACCGGGTCCGGCGGGCTTGAGCAGCACCTGCGAGGTGCTGTTGACGCCCACGATGTCGTGCGGAATGGTGCCGTTCTCGACCGGAACCATGATCATGTTCTTGCGCGCGATGGTCTTGGCCTTCTCGATGGCGACCGGCACTTCCTTGGCCTTGCCAATGCCCATCCCGACGCGACCGTTGCGGTCACCCAGGATCACCAGCGCGGCGAAGCGGAAGCGGCGCCCACCCTGGTAGGTCTTGGAGGTGCGGTTGACGAACAGCATCTTCTCTTCGAATTCGCTGCTCTCGCGGTCCGCGTTGCGGTCATTTCTACGATTAAAAGTCAAGGCCACCCTCCCGCGCCGCGTCTGCGAGCGCCTTCACGCGTCCGTGGTAGCGGTACTGCCCACGGTCAAAGACCACCTGCTTGACGCCCTTCTCGGCGGCAGCTTCGGCCAGGGCCTTGCCCACGGCAGCGGCGGTATCAGACTTGGTGCCGCTCTTGAGCTTGGCGCTGCTGGCGGCGGCCAGGGTGGTGCCGGAAGCGTCGTCGATGATCTGGGCGTAGATGTGCTTGCTGGAGCGGAACACGCTCAGGCGCGGGCGCTCCCCGGCGGCGGTGCGGACCTTGCGGCGCGCGCGCAGCTTGCGGCGGACGGTATTTTGAGCGGCCATTATTTCTTCCCTTTCCCGCCCGTCGCACCGGCTTTACCGGCCTTCAGGGCAATCTTCTCGCCAAGGAAGCGCACACCCTTGCCGTGGTAGGCGTCGGGCTTGCGGACCTTGCGGACGTTGGCGGCCACCTGGCCGACGAGCTGCTTGTCGATGCCGCTCACGTCGATCTTGGTGGGTTCCGGCACGGTGAAGGTCACGCCCTCGGGCGGCTGAATCACCACGGGGTGGCTGTAGCCGATGGTCAGCTCCAGCGTCCGGCCGTTCAGCTTGGCGCGGTAACCGACGCCGCGCAGCTCCAGGTTGATGGTGAAGCCGTCGCTGACGCCCTTAACCGCGTTGTAGACTAGGCTGCGGGTCAGGCCGTGCAGGGCGCGGTGGCGCTGGGCATCGCTGGGACGCTCGACCAGCAACTGGTCACCGTCCTGCTTGATGCTCAGTTCCTTGTTGAAGGGAACAGACAGTTCGCCTTTAGGCCCCTTGACCTTGAACAGGCCATCGTCGGCGCTGTAGGTCACGCCGCTGGGCATGGGGATGGGGGATTTACCAATTCGGGACATGAATGTCCTCCTTGCCTTAAGTCAGTCCTCGCGCTGAGGCTGAGGTCAGGTGCGTGTGGTTCGGGGCCTCGCCCCTACCAGAACTTCGGGCCGCTCAGTGAAAGAGAGCCGGACCTACCAGAGAACGCAGACGACTTCGCCGCCGACGCCCTGCTTGCGGGCTTCACGGTCGGGCAGCAGACCACGCGAGGTCGACACCACGGCCACGCCCAGGCCGCGCTGGATGCGGGGCAGATTCTCGGCGCTCACGTAGGCGCGGCGTCCCGGACGGGAGATGCGCTCGATGTGCTTGATGACCTGCTCACGCTTCTGACCGTACTTGAGGGTCAGGCGCAGCACGTCGAACTTCTGGCCCTCAGGGACCAGACGCTCGTAGGAGGCCACATAGCCTTCCTTGACCAGCAGCTTGGCCAGTTCTTCCTTGAACTTGGAGGCCGGGATGTCCACGGTCTCCTTGAATGTGCGCGTCGCGTTGCGAATACGCGTGAGCATGTCAGCGATTGGATCACTCAGCATGTGTCTCCTCCAGAGGCGCGGCCCATAGCCACTGCCCCGGCAGGCGCGGTCCATCTCTCACTCGACATGGACTGCAGTTCTCCCCATTGGAACGCCTGGCGGAAAAGGTGCCGCCGAATCCTTCTGTTGGGTCGGAAAGCCGCCACTGGACGATCACCATTCAAAATTGAGCGGTTCGTATCCAGGGGGTACAGCACGAACACTGCCGCAGGTGCGGCAAGGAAAGAGTGTAGCAGGTTGCGGCGGACGTGACAACACGGGCTTCCTGCTCTTAAGTCAGGCCCCATTGCCCACGCTTCCTGCGTTCAGGAACAGGCCAAAAAAAACCCCCCAACCGGGGAGTCTCTTTCTGGGTCTCACACTGAGAGTGCTGCTTACCAGCTCGCTTTCTTCACGCCGGGCAGTTCGCCCTTGTGCGCCATCTCGCGGATGCAGATGCGGCACATGCCGAAGAAACGGTAGTAGCCACGGGCGCGGCCACAGCGCGAGCAGCGGCTGTAGTTCTGCACGGCGAACTTGTGGCCGCGCGCCGCCTTGACAACTTTGGAGGTATTCGCCATAACGTCCTTTGCCCCCGCCTTACTTGCGGAAGGGCAGGCCCATGCCTTGCAGCAGGGCGCGGGCTTCTTCGTCGGTTTTCGCGGAGGTCACAATGGTGATGTCCATCCCACGCACCTTGTCGACCATATCATAGGTGATTTCCGGGAAAATCAGCTGCTCTTTGATACCCAGGTTGTAGTTCCCGCGGCCGTCAAAGGCGTTGGGGTTGATCCCACGGAAATCGCGGATCCGGGGCAGGCCGATGTTGATCAGCTTTTCCAGGAACACGTACATGCGCTCGCCGCGCAGCGTGACCTTGATGCCCACCGGCATGCCCTGACGCAGCTTGAAGTTGGAGATGCTCTTCTTGGCCTTGGTGATGATGGGCTTTTGCAGCGTGATCAGGCCCAGTTCTTTGGCGGCCTTGTCGATCGCCTTGCTGTCTTCCTTGCTGCTGCCCAGGCCCTCGTTGATCACGATCTTCTCGATGCGTGGCACGGCCATCACGGATGAGTAGCCGAACTGCTGCATCATCGCGGGCTTGACCGTTTCGTTGTATTTCTGCTTGAGCTGTTGCATGTTTCTACCTTTCGGGCGGACGGGTCGCCCAGGTCACGCCAGGCGTGACCCTGGAACTCAGTCGATGTTCTTGCCGCTCGCGACAGCCACGCGGACTTTCTTGCCGTCCACGATGGCGCGGCGAACGCGGGTCGCCTTGCCCGTTTCAGGGTCCACGATAGACACCTTGCTGGCGTGCAGGGCCAGCTCGCGCTGTTCCTGACCACCGTTGGGGTTGCCGGCGCTGGGCTTGACGTTCTTGGTGACCATGTTGACGCCTTCCACAACAACCTTCTGGTCCCGCGGCAGCGCCAGCAGGACCTTGCCGGTCTGGCCCTTGTGCTTGCCGCTAAGAACGACGACGTTGTCGCCCTTCTTGACGTGCAGCTTGTCGTTGTGGTGGCTTCCGGCGCTAGGACGGGGCATTACAGCACCTCCGGGGCCAGGGACACGATCTTCATGAAACGGCGGTCACGCAGCTCGCGGGCCACCGGCCCGAAAACGCGGGTGCCGCGAGGCTCGCCCTGGTTGTTGATGATGACGGCAGCGTTCTTGTCAAAGCGGATGGTGCTGCCGTCCGCACGCTTGACGGCGTGCGCGGTACGGACGATCACGGCCTTGACCACGTCGCCGGACTTGACGGCGCCGCGGGGGGCAGAGTCCTTGACGCTGGCGACGATGATGTCACCGACGTGTGCGAACTTCTTATTGCCGCCGCCGCCCGAGGTCAGGCCCTTGCCGCCGATGCCGGAGTTCAGCACGCGGATGCACATGATCTCGCGGGCGCCGCTGTTGTCGGCCACGTCCAGACGGGATTGGGTCTGAATCATGCCTCACTCCCGGCCCGTTCGGTTTCCACGGCGGTCGTCTCGGTGCCACGGGGGCGCTCGATCAGACGCGTGACCTTCCAGGTCTTGGTCTTGGAGATGGGGCGCACGGCAACGATCTCCACGCGGTCACCCAATTTGTATTCGTTGGTCTCGTCGTGCGCGGCGTACTTGCTGCTGCGCGTGACGACCTTGCCGTACAGCGGGTGAGCAAAACGGCGCTCGACCTTGACGCTGACGGTCTTGTCGGCCTTGTCGCTGACGACGACGCCGGTAAAGGTCTTCTTCATGCCTGCTCTCCCTGCTTGCGGGCCTGCTCATGCCGGATGGTGTTGAGCTGGGCCACTTCACGGCGGAGCTGCGTGACGCGGTGCGGCTGGGCCAGGTTGCCCATGGCCGCCTGGAAGCGCAGCTCCATTAATTCCTTCTTGCGGGACTCGATCTCGGAGGCGAACTTGTCGGCCCCCAGTTCGCGCATCTCACTGGGCTTCATCGTAAACCTCGCGCTTGACCATCTTGGTCTGGATGGGCAGCTTGTGACCGGCCAGGCGGAAGGCTTCCTTGGCCTGCACCTCGGTCACGCCGGAGACCTCGAACATCACGCGGCCCGGCTTCACGACGCTGACCCAGAATTCCACCGCGCCCTTACCCTTACCCATTCGGGTTTCGGCAGGCTTCTTGGTGACGGGCTTATCGGGGAAAATACGGATGTAGATCTTACCGCCGCGGCGGAAGTGCCGGCTCATCACGATGCGGCAGGCCTCGATCTGGTTGCTGCGGATCCACGCGGGCTCCATGGCAATCAGGCCGAAGTCGCCGAAGGCCACGTAGTCGCCGCCCTTGGCGTCGCCGGTCATCCGGCCGCGGTGCTGCTTGCGGTACTTGGTGCGCTTGGGAAGAAGCATCATTCACCTCCGGGGCGACGGCGGCCAGCGGCCGGACGGCGGCGGTTGGGACGGTCACCGTCTTCGCGGCGGGGCCGGTCATCGCGGCGGGTGGGACGGGCCAGGGTCTCGGTTCTGCCACCGATCACCTCACCGTTGAACACCAGCACCTTGATGCCCAGAATGCCGTAGCTGGTGCGGGCCAGCGCGGTGCCGTAGTCGATGTCGGCGCGCAGGGTGTGCAGCGGCACGCGGCCTTCCAGCACCTTCTCGGTACGGGCCTGCTCGGCCCCGCCCAGACGGCCCGAGAGGACAATCTTGACGCCGCGGGCGCCGGACTCCATCACACGCTGCGCGGCCTGCTTCATGGCGCGGCGGAACGCAAAGCGGCGCTCAATCTGCTCGGCGATACGCAGGGCCACCAGGGGCGCGCTGATGTTAGGGTTGGGAATCTCGGCGACGTTCACGGCCACGGTACCCGCAGACACCAGACGCTCGATGTCGCCACGCAGGCCTTTGATGCTGTCCCCGCCCTTGCCGATCACGATGCCGGGTTTGGCGGCGGAGATGATCACGTTGACCTGCTGACCGGCACGCTCGATCTCGACGCGGGCAATGCCAGCGGCAGACAGCTTCTTGTCAATCAGGTTGCGGATCTTCTCGTCTTCCCGGAGAAGCCCCGCGTACTGCTTCTTGCCGGCGTACCAGCGGCTGTTCCAGCCACGGGTGATGCCCAGGCGGAAGCCGTTCGGGTTGATTTTATTGCCCATTAGTTGCGCCCCTTGTTGCCCGTCGCACGGCCCTGTTCGCGCTCGCCCACGATGATGGTGATGTGGCTGGTGCGCTTCTTGATGATGTTGGCGCTGCCGCGTGCGCGGGGAATCAAGCGCTTGAGGGTAGGACCGGCGTCCACGTAGGCCGCCGTGATCACCAGACGGTCTTCGAGCATCTGGTCGTTGTGCAGCGCGTTGTGCTTGGCGCTGTTCAGCACCTTGCTGATCGGCTCGGACGCGGCGCGGGGAACGAAGCGCAGCAGGTCCTCGGCGTCACGCACGGTCTTGCCGCGCACCAGGTCGATCACCAGACGCACCTTGCGGGGGCTGATGCGGACGTATTTCGCCACGGCGTAGCCGGGACGGCGCAGCTTGACGAGCTGCTTGCGCTCTTTCTTGTTGCGGTATGTCTGTTCCGGAGCAGCGCCGGTGTTGGAGGTAGCAGCGGTCATTTCTTCTTGCTCCCCTTGCTGCTCTTCTCGGAGCCGTGGCCCCGGTAGCTGCGGGTGGGCGAGAACTCGCCGAGCTTGTGGCCGATCATCTGCTCGTTCACGAACACGGGGATGTGCTGCTTGCCGTTGTGAACAGCGATGGTGTGGCCGATCATCTCGGGAACCACGGTGGAGCGGCGCGACCAGGTCTTGATCACTCGCTTGTCTTTCTTCTCGTTCTGGACGTCCACCTTTTTCAGCAGGTGGTCATCGACGAACGGGCCTTTCTTGAGGCTACGGGGCATAGGGTTCGCCCTCCTTACTTCCCGCCGCGGCGGGTGATGATGAAGCGGTCAGAGACCTTGCGCTTGCGGCGGGTCTTCAGGCCCTTGCTGGGCTGGCCCCACGGCGAAACGGGCACGCGGCCTGCGCCGGTACGGCCTTCACCACCGCCGTGTGGGTGATCCACCGGGTTCATGGCGCTGCCTCGCTGGTGCGGCTTGCGGCCCAGCCAGCGGCTGCGCCCGGCCTTACCCAGGTTGATGTTCTTGTGCTCGGCGTTGCCCACGCTGCCGATGGTGGCGTAGCACTCGCTGTGCACGCGGCGCAGTTCGCCGCTGGGCAGACGCAGGATCACGTAGTCGCTTTCCTTACCCTGCACCTGGATGCTCGTGCCGGCGCTGCGGGCGAGCTGTGCGCCCTTGCCGGGAACGAGTTCCACGCTATGCACCACCGCGCCGACCGGCACGAAGCGCAGCGGCAGGGCGTGACCCAGCTTGGGTTCGGCTTCGGGACCGGCGTTGACGGACGCGCCCACCTTCAGGCCCTCGGGAGCCAGGATGTAACGCTTCTCGCCGTCGGCGTAGTGCAGCAGGGCGATGCGGGCGCTGCGGTTGGGATCGTACTCAATCGCAGCGACCTTGGCGACCACACCGGACTTGTCGCGGCGCTTGAAGTCGATGATGCGGTAGAGGCGCTTGTGCCCGCCGCCGATGAAGCGGCTGGTGATGCGGCCCCGGTTGTTGCGCCCACCGGACTTGGAGATGCCCTCAGTCAGGGCCTTTTCCGGGCGCTTCTTGGTCAGTCCGCTGAAGTCGGCGGTCGTCATCTGACGGCGCGACGGGGTATACGGACGGTACTTTTTAACGGCCATATTCAATCTCTCCTTAGGCCTGGCCTTCGAGTTGCTCGATGCGCTGACCCTCGGCGAGACGGACAACCGCCTTCTTGCGGTCGTTGCGGGTTCCGGTAAACCGGCCCACACGCTTCTGCTTGCCGCGCACGTTCATGGTGCTGATGCCCACCACGGACACGTCGAAGGCGCGCTGGATGGCGCTCTTGATCTCGGTCTTGGTGGCCTTGGGGCTCACCCAGAACGAGTACACGCCGCGCTCCATGCCCGCGTAGGCCTTCTCGCTGATCACCGGCTGGTGGATGATGTCGTAGTAGCTCATGCAGCACCCTCTTCTTCAGCCTGCTCGTCCTGAGCGGGCTCCAGAGCCACGGCGTCAATCACGAGGCGGTCATGGCGCAGGATGTCGTAGGCGTTGAGGCCGGCGACGGCCAGCACAGTCACCCAGGGGACATTGCGCGCGGCCTGACGGGCCACGGCGTCGTCGGTCACGAGCAGCACGCTCTCTGTGCCGTTCATGCCGTTGTCGGCGGCCCAGGACACGAAGCCCTTGGTCTTGCCGTCCAGGCCGAAGCCGTCCACGGCCGTCAGCATGCCTTCCTGCTGGCGGTCCGAGAGGGCCATCGCCAGTCCGAGCTGACGCACCTTGCGGGGCAGGGTGTAGCCGTAGTTGCGGGGCTTGGGGCCGAAGGCCACGCCGCCGCCCACAAAGGTCGGAACAGTGCGGTCGCCGTGACGGGCGTTACCGGTGCCCTTCTGGCTGTACATCTTCTTGCCGGTGGCACTCACCTGCGCGCGGGTCTTGGTGCTCGCGGTGCCGCGGCGGCGGCTGGCAAGCTGCCAGGTCACCACTTCGTGCAGCAGGTTTGCGTTGGCTTCGGGCAGGTCCAGGCTGATCTGACGACCACCGTTCTGTCCGATGACGTTAATCTGCGCCATGTTTACTTGCCTCCCTTCGGCGTGCGGGTCTTGACGGCCTGACGCAGCACCACGAGCCCACCGTTGGCACCAGGGATTGCGCCCTTGACCAGGATCAGGTTCTCATCGGCACGCACCTCGACCACTTCCAGGTTCTGGACAGTGATCCGGTCGGTGCCCATGTGACCCGCCATTTTCTTGCCCTTGTACACGCGGCCGGGCGTCTTGCGCTGGCCGATGGAGCCGGGACGACGGTGCCACTTCTTGGTGCCGTGGCTGGCCGGACCGCCGGCAAAGTGCCAGCGCTTGATGACGCCCTGGAAGCCCTTGCCCTTGCTGGTGCCGGTGGCGTCGATCTTCTCGCCCTCGGCGAAGATGTCCACACTGACGGTGTCACCCTCGGGGTTGAAGTTGCGGAATTCACGCAGGAAGCGCACGGGGCTGACCCCGGCCTTCTTGAAGTGACCCATCGCCGGACGGTTGACCTTGCGCTCGGCCTTGGGAGCAAAGCCGATCTGCACGGCCTCGTACCCGTCGGTCTGGGCGGTCTTGCGCTGCACGACGGGGCAGGGACCCGCCAGCACAACGGTCACCGGAACGGCGCGGTCGCCCTTCCAGATCTGGGTCATGCCGATTTTGGTACCCAGCAGGCCCTTCATGCGCGGCCTCCCACCGTCTTGATTTCAATGTCCACGCCGGTAGGCAGGTCCAGGGTCATCAAGGAGTCGATGGTCTTCTTGGTGGGGTTCATGATGTCCACCAGACGGTTGTGGGTACGGATTTCAAAGTGCTCGCGGCTGTCCTTGTTTACAAAGGGGGAGCGCAGCACGCAGAAGCGACGGATGCGGGTGGGGAGCGGCACTGGGCCGCTCACGTCCGCCCCGGTGCGCCGGACGGTGTCCACGATCTTGCTCGCGGACTGGTCCAGCGCCTTGTGGTCAAAACCACGCAGTTTGATGCGAATCTTCGGGGCAACCATTGCTATTACTCCAGGACCTTGGTGACCACGCCGGCGCCGACGGTGCGGCCACCTTCGCGGATGGCGAAACGCAGGCCTTCTTCCATGGCGATGGGCTTGATCAGTTCCACCA
>NZ_BMOL01000016.1 GCF_014647055.1 Deinococcus aerolatus
CTCCAGAGTTGCAACCGGCCGAACGCTTGTGGTCGCTCACCGATATGCCCCTGAAAAACCGACATTTCCCCACCCTGGACGCCCTGACTGAGCGGCTCGCGGCCCGGTGTCGGTGGCTGGAAGGTCAGTGTGAACGGGTGCGCTCCCTGACCCTCTTCCATTGGTGGCCTCGTGTAACAAATTAACCGGGATTCGTATCAGTCGGCCGCCGTCTCCGCCCCGGCCACTTCCAGCGCCGCCAGCGCACGTTCGGCGCTCATGGCGGCGCGGGTGCCTGCGCCGACGCTGGTGCCCAGTTGACGGTAGATGTAGTCGCTGACATCACCCGCCGCGAACAGCAGCGGCACGCTGGTGTAAATCTCGTCGGTGACGTCGACGTAACCGTCCTCGCGCAACCTGACGGTGTCCTTGACGAACTCGGTGTTCGGCACGTGGCCGATGAAGATGAACACGCCGTCTATTGCCATGTCGCTGACCTCGCCCGTCTTGAGGTTCCTCATGCGCACGCCACTGACCGCGCCGTCGCCCTGAATCTCCTCGACGGCGGTGTCCCAGATGAACTTCATCTTGGGGTTGGCAAACGCCCGGGCCTGGGCCACCTTGTTGGCACGCAGGGTGTCGCGGCGGTGGATCAGGGTGACCTCATCCGCGAACTTGGTCAGGAACAGGCCTTCCTCCACGGCGGCGTCTCCCCCACCGATCACGACCACCTTCTTGCCCCGGTAGAAGAAGCCGTCACAGGTGGCGCAGGTGCTGACGCCCCGGCCCCAGAACTCCTCCTCGCCCGGCACGTTCAGGCGCTTGGGGTTGGCGCCCGTCGCCAGAATCACGCTCTTGGCACGGTAGTTGCCGCCATAGCCCTTCACCACAAAGGGGTAGTGGGCATCGCCGGTCTGCTCGATGGCCTCAACCTCGTCCATCTCGATCTTGCCGCCGAATTTCTCGGCCTGCTGCTGCATCCGCCCTGCGAGTTCCATGCCGCTGATCGGCTCGGGAAAGCCGGGGTAGTTCTCGACCTCCTCGGTCTGGGCGATCTGGCCGCCGGGCAGCCCCTTTTCCAGAATCAGGGTGCTGAGGCTGGCACGCCCCGTGTAGATGGCAGCCGTCAGTCCGGCGGGGCCGCCGCCGACGATCACGACGTCATAGTCCTGTGTTTGGGGAAGGGTGGTGGTCATGAAAACAGCGTACCACCGCCCAACCAACATGTTGGTTAAGCACGCACAGTTTACTTTTTAAAGCATGGATCGGACGAGACCTGTCTCCACACAGCGAACGGGGCTTGTTCAATTATTGATAATGAATTATCATTCTCGGATGATCAGACCGCTTGCCCTTTTCCTGCTGCTTTCCGGGGTGGCCTCTGCCGCGCCCATGCCGGTCAGCGTCACCACCTCCATCATTGCCGACCTCGTCGGTAACGTCGGTGGGGCGCGGGTGGCCGTCAACACCATCGTTCCCGCCGGCACAGACACCCACACCTTCCAGCCGTCCACCGGCGTGATTCGCAGCCTGAGTCGGAGCCGTGTGTTGTTCGCCAACGGCGCGGGCCTGGAGCCGTGGCTGCCGCAGTTGCAGAAATCCGCGCCTGGCGTGCCGGTCAGGCCGTTGACGGCGGGCCTGAAGCTGCTGCGGCAGGACGGCGGCAGCGACCCCCATGCCTGGTGGAACCTGGAACTGGCGGCGGGTTACGTCAGGAACGCGCAGAAGGCGTTGACGGCGCTGGACCCGGCAGGGAAAACCACCTATGCCAGCAACGCTGCCGCGTACCTCGGCAAGCTGAGCGAGGCTGACGCGTATGCCAGAAAACAGTTCGCCACGCTGCCCGCCAGCAGGCGCCAGATCGTGACCAACCATGACGCGCTGAACTACCTTGCGGACCGCTACGGCCTGACGATTGTGGGGGCGGTGATTCCCGGCCTCAGCACCGAGCGCGAGCCCAGCGCACGGGAACTCGCGGCGCTGATCTCAGCGGTGAAGAAAAGCGGGGCCAGGGTGATCTTCACCGAAAACACCGTGAACACCCGGCTGGCCGAGGCGCTGGCCAGCGAAACGGGCGCGCGCATCGCCCCGCCGCTGTACACCGACGCGCTGGGCGCACCGGGCAGCGCCGGCGGCACATTCCTGAAGGCGTTCCGTTTCAATGTGGACAGCATGGTCAAGGCGCTGCGCTGAGCGGAGCGAGGGCGCCAGCCAGAAGCCTGCGACATGCAGCCCCGGCGTCCAGACGCAAAAGTCTCTGGACCCGGTTGAACCAGTCCGGACCCTGACGATTCAGGCGCTGCGCCGGACATTGACCACCATGCGGCGGAAACGCGGCGTTGCACTCGAGATTGTTGCCGCTGACCTCGGATACACCGACATCCGGACACTGCTGGCGTTTTACCGCACCGTTGAGGACGGGGAACGCCTGACGCACGGGAAGGACGCAGCCACAGCGTCCCACTACTTTGCACCCCTCGATCTCAAACACAAAGGCATCTTTCCAGGCCAGTTTGCGGCCGACCTGGTCGAAGCTCAATCCGCCGCCCGGCTCAGCGACGACAGGTCCCCACGGTACCCCAGCGCCTGGGACAGTCGGCGTGCAGCGCCCACCACCGCAGAAATAAAATCACGACGCTTGGTGGGATCAAGCCGCATCATTGGGCCAGCAACGCTCAGCGCGGCAATCACCTGACCGTGGTGGTCAAAGACCGGTGCGGCGATCGAGAACGTGTCCTCTTCGAGATCAGAAAGCGCGAGATGATAGCCGTCGGTCCGGATCCGGCGAAGGATGGCCTGCAGGTCCTCTGCGTTGTTGACGGTGGTGCCGGTGAACTGATCCAGACTGGAGTGCAAGACCTGCTCGACCACCTCTTGAGGTGCGTGGGCCAGCAGAACTTTGGGGGTGCCGCCGGCGTGAAGTGGCCCGATGCGCCCCACCTGCGCGTACATGCGGATGGGTTGAGGCGAAATCCGGACGTCCAGGACCAGCGAATGAAGTCCCTCGCGCACAACCAGATGTACGTTTTCCATGGTCAGGGCCGCCAGCTCATCCAGAACCGGCGTGGCAGCCTTCGACAGTGACCACTGCTGTTCGGCGCGTTTGCCCAACAGGTACGCGCTGCGGCCCAGCACGCTGGCATGATCTGCGTCGACGGTCACGTAGCCGAGACTCTCCAGCGTTCGGATGATGCGGAAGACCTTGCTCTTGGTCAGCCCCGTCAGCTCAGCCAGTTGACGGGCTTTGAGGCCAGGATGTTCTCCAACGGCCTCCAGCACCTGAAGGGCGGACTCGAGGACGGTGATGCCATACGTGGGTCCGGTGGTCTGAAGGGGGTCACTTGACTTTTTCATGCGCTTCCCACACACTAGCGACCTACACAAGTCATTTAGTGAATCGTTGGTTCATACAATGAACCACAAGAGGGGAGACCATGATCAGCTCAGCAGAGCAGGCCATCCTGGACGCCGTCAACCTCGACACTCCGTGGGAACTGATCGAACGGTTCACCACCCTCAAGCGTGAAGATCCCGAGGACGTGAAGCAGGCAGCCGCGCTGATCGCCGAACGTCTGGCCCAGCATGGCGTTCCCGTCGACATCCACCATCCCGAACTGTTCCTGAGCATCCCGCGCTCAGCCAGCGTGACCATCGGCGACACCACCCTGTTCGCCAAAGCGATGGCGATGAGCGCCGTCTTTCCGGAGGGCTTGAGTGCGCCCCTGGTCTATCAGCCCAGCGGCTACGCGCTGGACGCCGACGACCTGTTCTCGCGTCAGGCGGCGGTGGACGAGATGGACGTGCGCGGCAAGATCGTGGTCAGCGAAGGCTTCGGGATGCCAGGCAAGGTCAGCGATCTGGAACGGCGCGGCGCGCTGGCCGTCATCGCCATCAACCCTGGAAAGCGCGCCCACTGGGGCGTCTGCACCACCATCTGGGGCAGCCCGGACCTGTACGACCTGCCGCGCAAGCCGGGCGTGGCAGTGGTCAACGTGAACGCCGAGGACGGGCAGCGCCTGATCGAGTGGGCCCGCGCCGGCGGCGAGGTCACCCTGAAAACCGACCTGAACGAAGGCTGGTTCGAGTCCCCGGTTCCCGTCGTGACCATCCCAGGTACAGAAGATACGGAAAAGTTCGTGCTGCTCCACGGCCACTACGATTCCTGGGACTACGGCATCGGTGACAACGCGGTGGGCGACGCGACCTTGCTGGAGATCGCGCGGGTGCTGTGGGCCAACAGGGACAACCTGCGGCGCAGCGTCAAGATCGCGTGGTGGCCGGGGCACTCCACCGGGCGCTACGCCGGCAGCACCTGGTACTCGGACGCTTTCGGGCTGGAACTCGATGAGCACTGCATCGCACAGGTCAACTGTGATTCCCCTGGCTGCCGCTGGGCCACCGAGTACCAGGACGTGAGCCTGATGCCCGAAACCGAGCGCTTCGCCGCCGAACTGATCCGCGACGTGACCGGCAAGGAGCTGCGCGCCGAGCGGCCCCATCAGGCTGGAGACTACTCGTTCAACAACATCGGCCTCAGCGGGTACTTCATGCTGCTGTCCACCATGCCTGACGAGCTGCGCGCTGAGAAGGACTATTACGCCGTGGGGGGTTGCGGCGGCAACATCGCCTGGCACACCGAGGACGACCTGCTGGAGATCGCGGACCGCGACATCCTGCTCAAGGACATCCGCATCTATCTGCTGGCCGCCATGCGAACCGCCAACAGCACCGTGATTCCTTTTGATTTCACGCTCACGCTGGATGATTTCCGCGTCACCGTCGAGCGCTACCAGGCGGCGGCGGGTGACCACTTCAGCTTCGAGCCGCTGCGCGCAGAGATCGCCCGCCTGCGTTCCGCCGTGGTGCAGCTTGGAGCGCAGGCCGACAGCCTGAAAGATCAGCCGCTCAACTCGGCCAGCGTGCGCGCCATCAACGAGGCCCAGATGTGCCTGGCCCGTCAACTGGTGCGGGTGAACTTCACGCGTGAGGCGGCTTTCTTCCACGATCCCGCCGAGTCGATCCCGCCGCTTCCGGACCTGGCCGTGGCCGAGGACCTGCCCCACGCCTCCCCTGAGCGCATCGGCTTTTACCGCACCCACCTGATGCGCGGCCAGAACCGGGTGATGGCCGCCCTGCGCGAGGCGCACACCGCGGTGGAACGCGCACTGGCCTTACCAGTCCCGGGCTGAAGCACCGGCTTCTTGCTCAGCACACGTCCAGCCGAAAGCAAGTTCTTCCTCGCCCCTCATTGATATGGAAAGGAGAACCCCATGCCCAAGCGTCTGTTCAGCGTCGGCCTTCTCACGCTCGGTTTCACCCTGGCCTTAGGCAGTGCCCAGGCACAAAGTGGCATCTTGAAGTTGCCCCTGATCAACGACCCGATCATGAATCCGGTGATCGCCCCTGATCTGGGATCGGTCCTGATCAACAAGGTCATCTTTCCCGGACTGGTGCGCCCCAACGAGGACCTGTTGCCCGAACCCGACCTCGCCAAGTCGTGGACCATCACCAACGGCGGTCTAGTGTACACCTTCAACCTGCGGAGCGATGTGAAATGGCACGACGGCAAGCCGTTCACCGCCGCCGACGTGGTGTTCACCTTCAAGGCGGCCACCGATCCCAAGTCCGGGTCCCGGCTGGTCTCCGATTTTTCCTCGATCAAGGATATCGTGGCGGTCAACCCCACCACGGTCAGGTTCACTCTTTCGCGTCCCTTCGCGCCGTTCCTGACACTGCTGGGCCACAACGCGGGCATCCTGCCCAAGCATCTGCTGGACGGCAAGCCTCTGAACGACGCTACAGCTTTCAACCGCTCCACACCCATCGGCACCGGGCCCTTCAAGGTGACGCGGGTGGTCCCGGGGGCCAGCATCACTCTGGAAGCCAATAAGGACTACTACGGCAACAAGCCCAAGCTGGCCGGCATGGTTTTCAAGGTGGTCCCCGACATCAACGCGCAGGTGGCCCAACTGCGGTCCGGTGAACTCGACTGGGTGAACGTCGAGCCCAACAGCCTGACCAGCCTGCAAAACGACCCCAACATCACGCTGAAGCAGGCCAACGCGGTGCAGCACTTCCTGGTCTTCTTCAACCAGAAAAACCCGCTGTTTGCTCCGGCCAAGGTGCGTGAGTCCATGCAGTACGCGGTCAACCGCAAGGCCATCATCGACGGCGTGCTCAAGGGCTACGCCGACTACCCCACCGGCACGCTGCCCACCGCACTGAAAAAGTACTACGACAAGACCATCAAGCCGATTCAGTACGATCCCGCCCGCGCCAAGGCGCTGCTGGCCCAGGCAGGCTGGAAGCCGGACGCCAAGGGGCAACTGGTGAATGCCAAGGGCGAGCCGTTCAAGTTCACCCTGATCGTCGACCGCGGCAACCCCAGCCGCGAACAGGCAGCGTTGGCGGTGCAGCAGGACCTGAAGAAGATCGGGATGGACGTGACGCTGCAGCCGCTGGAATTTGCCACGCTGGTGCGCGACTATCTGATCCCCGGCAAATACGACGCCAACCTGATCTGGTGGACCACGCCACCTGACCCGGACCAGTACGCCTACTACGCCACTGGCCAGGACAACAACAACGCCTTCTTCTCCAACCCCAGGGCCGACGAACTGCTCAAGCGAGGGCGCGAGACGGCGAATGTGGCGCTGCGTCAGCAGATCTACAACAGCTTTCAGCGCCTGGAAATGACCGATCCGCCCGTGCTGGTGCTGTACTACCCCAAGGAGCTGCAGGCCCTTCGCAAGAACCTGGGTGGTGTGCCGGACCTGGGCATCCGCGACGCGCTGCGCCACAGCGAGGACTTCCAGTTGAGGTAGGGGGGTGCAGCACCGCCGCCGGACGCCACGAAACTTCTTGAAGGAGGGAAGATGACGCTTTCATACCTGATCAGGCGGGTGTTTCATGCCCTGATCGTGCTGGTCATGGTCGGCATCATCACCTTCTTCGTGGTGCGTCTCGCTCCCGGTGGGCCGTCACTGCTGGCCGATCCCAAGCTGTCCGCTGTGGAGCGCCAGGCCATCGAGGAGCGGCTGGGCCTGAACGATCCGCTGCCCATCCAGTTCACCAAGTGGGCGGGTCAGACAGCGCGCGGCAACCTGGGCAACAGCTTCCTGTACGGCGCGCCCACCACCGACATCATCATGACCCGGCTGCCCAACACCCTGATTCTGGCGGGAACCTCGCTGCTGCTCACGCTGGTGGTGGCGCTGCCCCTGGGCCTGGCCAGCGGCCTGCGCCCCGGCAGCGCCTTTGACCGGATCACGAGTACCGTCAGCCTGGTTTTCGTGGCGGTGCCGGTGTTCTGGTTCGGCTTGCTGCTGATCATCCTGTTCGCGGTGACCTGGCGGCTCCTGCCTGCGGGCGGCATGAATACCGCCGGCCAGGAGGGTAACCTCGGCGATCTGCTGCGACACCTGATTCTGCCCGCCGTGGTGCTGTCGGCCGCCAGCATCGCCGAGATCCTGCGCTACACCCGCTCCAGCACGCGCACCGTCAGCACCCAGGACTATGTGCGGACCGCACGCGCCAAGGGGGTGGGGCAATGGGCTCTGCGATACCGCCACGTTCTGCGCAACGCCGCCATTCCGATTCTGACGGCCGTGGGCCTGCAGTTGCCGCGCCTGATCGGGGGCGCGGCCATCACCGAGACCATCTTCGGCTGGCCGGGCATGGGCCGCCTGAGCGTGGAAGCCGCGCTGGGGCGCGACTACCCGCTGATCATGGGCATCACGCTGTTCGTGGCCCTGGCCGTGGTGACGTTCAATCTGCTGATCGACCTGATGTACCCCTGGCTCGACCCACGCGTGCGGGCGGAGGCCTGATGGTGCAGCCGGCCCTGGCCCTCTCCCCTGCCCGCCGCAGCGTCCAGAAACTGCGGCGCAATCCCACCGCCGTGGGGTCTCTGGCGGTGCTGCTGCTGATCGTCGCCTTCGCGCTGCTGGGGCCGCTGGTCTACCGCGCGTCGCCGGAGGCCATCGACTTTTCCCGGCAGTTTGCCGGACCAAGCTGGGACCATCCCCTGGGAACCGACGAAAACGGCCGTGACGTGCTGATTCGCCTGATGCTGGGCGGACGGGTGTCGCTGGCGGTAGGTTTCTTTGCGGTAGCCGTTTCACTGGTGTTCGGCGTGTTGATCGGTGGGCTGTCCGGATTCTTCCGGGGGGCCACGGACGCCGTTCTCATGCGCCTGACCGACGGCATGCTGGCGATTCCAGGTTTTTTTATCAGCCTGCTGGCCCTGACCTTTTTCGGGGCAGGGCTGATCCAGCTGGTGCTGGTTATCGGGCTGACCTCCTGGATGGGGCTGGCACGGCTGGTGCGCGGCGAGGTGCTGCGTGAGCGCGAGGAACTCAGCGTGGAGGCGGCGCGCGCGCTGGGCGCGTCCGAGCTGCGGGTGCTGTGGCGCCATGTGCTGCCACAGGTGTACCCCACCATGATCGTCAACGCCACCATCGGCATCTCGTTCGCCATCCTGACCGAGTCGGCGCTGTCTTTTCTGGGGGTGGGCATTCAGCCGCCGGATGCCAGCTGGGGAAACATGCTGACCGGCGCGCAGAACTACATGTACTCGTCCCCGTGGCTGGCGGTGTACCCCGGCGCTCTGATCCTGATCACCGTCGTCGCCTTCAATCTGCTCGGCGACGGCCTACGCGACGCCAGCGATCCCCAAGGACGCTGAACGACTCGCCCTAGCCGCATGACAAGGAGGAAGATGAACGTCAACGCCATTCACGCCGACCTGCAGCAGCATTTCGATCAGGATCTGGAGGACATCCGCCGGTTTCTGCGACAGCCCAGCATCAGCTACACCGGAGAGGGCATCGCCGAAACCGCGCAGGCCGTGGCCGACCTGATCGCCGGACTGGGCGGCGAGGCCGAGGTGGTGCAGACGCCGGGCCATCCCATCGTGTACGGCGAGTTGTGGCAGGACGCCCCCAAGACGCTGCTGATCTACGGCATGTATGACGTGATGCCCACCGACGAGGACGGCTGGATCGCGGAGCCGTTCGGGGCCGAGATCCACGACCTCCCGGGATTGGGGCCAAGCATCATCTGCCGGGGCGCAGTGAACACCAAGGGGCCGCTGGCCGCCTTCTTCACGGCCATGCGCGCCATCGTGCGGGTCGAAGGAAAACTGCCCGTCAACCTGCTGTTTGCCGTTGAGGGCGAGGAGGAGATGGGCAGCCGCTCCTTTCCCGCTTTTGCCGAACAGTACGCGGAGAAGCTCAAGCGCGCCGACGCGGTCCTCTTTCCCTTCTTTGAACAGGACGAGGCCGGGATGCCCAGCCTGGTGCTGGGCACTAAGGGCATGCTGTACGTCGAGCTGATCTGCACCGGCGGCGAGTGGGGTGGCCCCAGCGAACGCGGCATTCACGGCAGCTACAACGCCTGGGTGAAAAGCCCGGTGTGGCGGCTGACGCGGGCGCTGGCCAGCTTCGTGGACGACGACGAGAACATCCTGGTCGACGGCTTCTTTGACGATGTCCACCCACTTTCCGAACGGGAAGCGGCCCTTCTTGACCAGCAGATCGACGCAGGTCGGTTCGACGCCGGAGTGTTCCGCGACGCCTATGCGGTTCGCCGACTCAAGGACAGTGATGACCGCCAGGCCTGGCACCGCCTGTTCTCGCAGCCGCAACTCAACATCGACGGCCTGTTCGCGGGCTACACCGGACCGGAAACCAAAACCGTGCTGCCGCACCAGGCGACGGCCAAGGTGGACGTGCGGATGGTCCCCAACATGGACCCCGACAAGGTGCTGGCCGGGTTGCGCGCCCACCTGGACAGGGGGGGATTCACTGACATCGAGATCAAGGTCTACAACAAGTATCCCTGGTCGAAACTCAGCCTGGACGAGCCCGCGGTGCAGGCCATGATCCGCACCTACCAGGGATTGCACGGCGAACTGGAGCTGTGGCCGATCAACCCCGGCAGCGCCCCGTACTACGTGTTTGAGCGCCTGCTGGGCCTGCCCTACGTCACGGGGGGGCTGGGACACGGCTCGCGGCAGCATTCCAGCAACGAGTACTGCACGGTGGCGGGCATCCTGGCGTTCGAGCGTTCGATGGTCACCTTTCTGGATGAATTCACACGGGGGCCAGCGGCCCCACAAGGAGAACAGCATGAATAGAACAAGCGTGAGCAAATGGCTTCTGGCGGGACTCCTGATGGCCGGCGGCGCGTCCGCGAAAACCATCGTATTCGGGCTGAGCGGCGAACCCATCAGCCTCGACCCCAGCGTGACTGCCGACGGCAACACCGCCTACGTGACCACTCAGATCTACAACAGCCTGATCAGCTTCAAACCCGGCACTGTGGAGCTGCAACCAGAGCTGGCGCTGCGCTGGACGGTCAGCAACGACAGCCTGACCTGGACCTTTTACCTGCGCCAGAACGTCAAATTTCACGACGGCACACCGCTGAATGCCGAAGCAGTGCGCTTCAACTTCATGCGCTGGTGGGACCCCAGCAACGAATTCGGCGCGAAAAAGCCGTTCCTGGGCTGGAAGAACAACCTGGGCGGCTTCAAGGGTGAGGCCGGCTCGCTCGTCAAGGACATCAAGGTCCGCAACCAGTACGCCATCGACATCATTCTGGACAAACCGTATCCCGCCCTGGGTTCGATCCTGGCGGATTCCGGGCTGTTCGGCATCGCTTCCCCGACGGCCATCAAGAAGAATCCGGCCCAGTACGGCACGCCTGCGGGCATTGCCGTGGGCACCGGGCCCTTCATGCTGAAGAAATGGACCAGCGGCGTCAACGTCGACCTGGTCAGCAACCCCAACTACTTCCGCGCCGGGCTGCCGAAGTCCGAAGCGCTGCTGTTCCGCTTCGTCAAGGACCCCAGCAGCCGCCTCAACGAGCTGCTCACCGGCGGGGTGGACATCGCCGCCGAACTGCTGCCCGACCAGCTCAAGTCGATCCAGACCAACACCAAGCTGAACGCGGTGCTGCGCCCGGCGCTGAATCTGGGTTACCTGGGCCTGAACACCAGTTACAAACCGCTGGCCGACGTGCGCGTCCGCACCGCAATTGCCAGCGCGCTGAACAAGAAAGCCATCGTGGAGACCTTCTGGAACGGTCTGGGCATCACCGACGGCCACCTGTTGCCGCCGCCCCTGGCCAAGAACTATGCCAAGAGCGTGACCGACTACAAATTTGACCCGGCCGCCGCCAAAAAGATGTTGGCCGACGCCGGTTACCCCAACGGCTTCACGCTGGACCTGTGGTACATGCCGGTCAGCCGTCCGTACTACCCCACGCCCAAGCCCATCGCCGAGGCGATGGCCGCCGACCTCTCGGCCATCGGCATCAAGGTCAACCTGAAGACCGAGGACTGGGCCAAGTATCTGCAAGACCGCCAGGACGGCAAGTTCCAGGCGTTCATGCTGGGCTTCGTGTACGTCACCGATCCCGACAGCGCCTACACCTACCTGATCGCCCCCGGCTCCACCACCGACATCAGCTGGAACAGCCCGGAAGCCAACACCGCGCTGGAAAGTGCGCGCAAGTTGTCCAGCCCCGCCCAGCGCCTGCCGCTGTACCAGAAGGTGGACGAGATCATGTTCAAGGAGGCCGTGCGGATTCCGATCGTGCATTCCCGCCTGCTCGTTGCCAGCGGCGCGGGCATTAAGGGCTGGGTCCCCAGTCCCACGGGCTCTGAGAAGCTCGACACGGTGGAGAAGTAACCCACGGCGCAGCCCCCCGTTTCATTCTCGCCTTCAAAGCCAGGAGTCAGCATGACCGATCTCAAGGACGCCCAGACCATACAGCCCCCCATGCAGCAGAAGAACTACAGCGGCTACAAGTCGTTCTCGTACCTCACGCCGGGTGAGGACTACAAGGTGTATCCGCTCGCGCCGGAACTTGGCCGCGTGCCCAGTCGCCGCGTCGAGGTTACGGATGAGCAGGAGGCCCGCGTGCGGCGGCTGTTCCAGGAACAGTTGATGATCTCGCTGCACGACCACTGCTTTGTGGCCCCACAGGACCTCAGCCAGTTCCTGGAGTTCCGCCGCTGGGGCCGGGACTTCACCGGTTACGAGGGCCTGAGCGTCTCGGGCCTGGACGCGGTGTTCGACAACCTGATGAACGGCACAGCCATGATCACCTCGCGCGGCGGCTGGAAGTGGGACGACGTGATCTTTGATCTGGGCATGCGCCTGTCGGACATCGCGCACCAGGAGATGGTCGTGCCGTGCCGCACCACCGAGGACATCGTCAATGCCAAGAAGAACGGCCAGATCGCCTTTATCGTCTCGCTGGAAGGCGCGGCCATGATCGAGAACGAGCTGGACCGCCTGGACATCCTGTACGGGCTGGGCGTGCGCTGCATGGGCATCGCCTACAGCGAGGGCAATGCGCTGGGGGCAGGGCTCAAGGAACCGCGCGACGGCGGGTTGACCGTATTTGGGCGGCAGGCCGTGAAACGCATGAACAGACTCGGGATCGCCATCGACGTCAGCCACAGCGGTGATCAGACCGCGCTGGACACCATCGAGGTCAGCGAGAAGCCGATCTTCATCACGCACGCCGGGGCGCGCGCGCTGTGGAACTCCAACCGGCTCAAGCCCGACGACGTGATTCGCGCCTGCGCCGAGAAGGGCGGCGTGATCGGCATCGAGGCCGCGCCGCACACCACCCTGACCGAGCAGCACCCGCGCCACTCCATCGAGTCCTTCATGGAGCATTTCGAGTACTGCGTGAATCTGGTGGGCATCGACCATGTCGCCTTTGGGCCGGACGTGCTGTTCGGCGATCATGTGGGGCTGCATACCGCCCTGACCGACGCGCTGTCCATCGGCGCTTCCCGTGGGCACCTGCAGTACGACAAGGTCGAGTATGTCGACGGCATCGAGAATCCGGCCGAGGCGTTCCCGAACATCGTGCGCTGGCTGGTGAAACATGGCTACAGCGACGGGGACATCGCCAAGGCGGTCGGCGGCAACGTGATGCGCGTTCTGAAAGAGGCCTGGTACCGATGAGCGAGAGCGTCACTGTCAACGGCGTGAAGCTCGTCTATGACGATTCCGGGGCCAGTAAAAACCAGAAGGCCACCATCGTCACCCTGCACGGTGGTCCCGGCATGAGCAGTCGCGCCGGGGACTGGGCTGCCTTTCAGCCCCTGACCGACGGGTACCGCCTGATCTCCTACGATCAGCGCGGCAACGGCCAGTCGGAGGGCAGCGAGCCGTATTCTCACGCGCAGTTCGTGGCCGATCTGGAGGCGCTGCGTGAGACGCTGAATCTCGGCAAGATCGTGGTGCTGGGCGGCAGTTACGGCGGCTTCCTGGCCCTGGAATACGCGCTGGCGCATCCGCAGAACCTCCAGGCGGTGATCCTGCGCGACACGGCGGCCAGCAACCGCTTCCAGGACACCAGCAAAAAACGGGCGATGGACAGTGAATTTCCCATGGATGAGGCGTCGCTGGACCGCCTGTTTTCCGGACAGATGCGCGACAACGACGATTTCCGTGCCAGCTTCGCGCAGATCCAGCCGCTCTACACCGTGGAACGTGACCCCGCCGCCGAGGCCGAGCGTCTGGCCCGGATACCCTTCCGCTACGCAACACACAACTGGGCGTTCAGCCGCAATCAGCCGGAGTATGACCTGGTGGCCCGCCTGCGGGAAATCAAGGTCCCGGTGCTGGTCACGGTGGGCCGCCACGACTGGATCACGCCGCTGGAGGCCAGCGAAGAACTGGCCGCGCATCTGCCGAACAGTGAACTGGTGGTCTTTGAGCACAGCGGGCATTCACCACAGCTTGAGGAGCAGCCGCTCTACCTCCAGACGGTGCGTGGATTTCTGACCCGTCATATCTCGGCGGTGAACGCGTGACGGAACAGACCCCCGGCCCGATCAGCCGCGAAGAACGTGCCGCGCGGGCGAAGACGGCCTTCGATCATCTGGAGTCGCCGCAAGACGCCCTGGTGCTGTTCGACGATCAGTTCATCTTCTATTACTGCGGCTTCGCGTTTTTCCCCACCGAGCGGCCGGTGGCCCTGGTCATCACGCGGGAGGGCGAGCGCATCCTGTTCGTTCCCCGCCTGGAGCGCGAACACGCCCAGCAGGTCAGCGAGGCCGAGCGCGTGGCCGACTACCCGGAGTTTCCGGGCCAGCATCACCCGCTGCGGCAACTGGCGGATCTGCTGACCGGCCTGGGCCTGGAGAAAGCGGCCATCGGCGTGGACCATGATGGCTATCCGCCCGTGATGGGCTATGACGGCCCGGCGCTCAGCGAGGCGCTGCCAGGGGCCAAAATTCAGCGGGTGTCGCGCGGCCTGGACCATCAGATGGCGCTCAAATCGCCCGCTGAGGTGACGCTCATCCGGGAAAGCGCCCGCTGGGGTGCACACGCCCACCGTCTGCTTCAGCAGTACACCCGCGTCGGCGAGAACGAGACTGAGGTCGAGGCCCGCGCCACCAAGGAGGCCACCGCCGCCATGATCGCCGCGCTGGGCGACACCTACCGGGGCCAGAACCGCTGGATGAGCGGCGCGGTGGCGCTGTACCGGGGACAGATCGGCGTCCACAGCGCCCTGCCACATGCCATGACCACCGGGGCGACGTTCCAGCACGGCGACACCCTGGTCACCGGGGCCGGGGCCGCCGTCTGGGGCTACATCAGCGAGCTGGAGCGCACCATGTTCGTCGGCGAGGCCAGTGGCGAGCAGCGGCGCTTCTTTCAGCACATGCTCAACTTGCAGGACATCGCGTTCGAGACGTTGCGGCCTGGCCGGACCTGCGCGGACGTCGATGAGGCTGTCCGGGCATATTACGAGCGCGAACAGCTCTGGGACCACTGGCGCCACCACGTCGGCCATAGCCTGGGGCAGCGCATTCACGAGAGTCCATTCCTGGACATCGGCGACAGCCGCCCCCTGGAGCCGGGCATGGTGCTGAGCGTCGAGCCGGGGCTGTATGTGCCGGGACTGGGCGGTTTCCGTCATTCCGATACCATCCTGATCACAGACACAGGCATGGAGCTGTTGACCGATTACCCGCGTGATCTGGACAGTCTCACTTTGCCTGCCTGACCCTGCCTGCCTCCGGCCCATCCCGCTGTCGGGACGCCATAGTGGAAGCCGCAAAGACAAAGGAGGACGCATGGAACGGCTCACCATGAGCGAGAGTGTCAACGTCGGAGAATTCTCCGCCCTGCCCGCCCGCATCGGCCAGCTCAGTTTTCCCGCGGGAACGGTGCTGCCGCCCAACAGCCATGAGCAGGACGAGATCTCGTTCATTCACAGCGGCGTGCTGCGCGCCGTCAGCGGTGGTCAGAGCTACACCTTGCGCGGCGGCGACGTGACCCTGATCCCGGCGGGGGAGGTTCATGAGGCCGAGGTGCTGGAGGCCGTGACCCTCAGCTACGTGCTGCTGGAAAAACCTTGACCGGAGGCTGGCTGGTCCGGCGCGTGCTGCTGGCCCTGCTGGCTGCCTTCGGTGTCGGGGTGCTGGTTTTCACCCTGCTGCGGCTGATCCCCGGTGACGTGGTCACGCAACTGATCGGTCTGGAAGGCAACGTCAGCGCCGCGCAGCAGGCCGAGATGCGCCGTCTGTTCGGCCTGGATCAACCGATCTGGATGCAGTTCCTGAGCTGGTTCGGGGCGCTGCTGCGCGGCGACTTTGGCGTCAGTCTCCGCACAGATCGGCCCGTCTTCACCGATCTGCTGCTGCGTTTCCCGGTCACGCTGCAACTTTCAGCGATGGCCCTGCTGTTCGCCGTGCTGGTGGGCCTGCCGCTGGGCATCCTGGCCGCGCTTAAGCGGGGCAGGGCGGCCGACCTGATTTCCAGCTCCTTCGTCCTTGTCGGCCTGGCCGCGCCGGAGTTCTGGCTGGCGATCCTGCTGATCTTGCTGTTCAGCCTCAACCTCGGCTGGTTCCCCCCCAACGGCTACATCTCACCGGGCGAGTCGCTGATCGGCAACCTCAAGAGCCTGTTTCTCCCCGCGCTGGCCCTGAGCTTCGGGCTGGCCGCCGCCACCACCCGGATCGTGCGGGCCAGCCTGCTGGACGTGCTGTCGCAGGACTATATCCGTACCGCCCATGCCAAGGGACTGAGTGGCGGCTCTGTGGTGATTCGCCACGCCCTGCGCAACGCCCTGATTCCGGTGATCACGGTGATTGGCCTCCAGGTGGGCAACCTGCTGGGCGGGGCGGTGATCATCGAGCAACTGTTCGGCCTGCCTGGGATCGGGCGTTTCGCGCTGGAGGGCATCAATCTGCGCGACTACCCGGTGGTGCAGGGCGCGGTGCTGTGGATCGCGGTGAGCTACGTGCTGGTCAATGTGGTGGTGGACGTCCTGTACGGCGTGATCGACAGCCGGGTGCGCTACTCGTGAGCGCCGCCTCTCAGCCCGGGTTCGCCGTTCCGCGTTCGCCCACCCGCCGCGCCGCGCAGCTCTTTTTCCGCACGCCCAGCGGCGTGGTGGGGCTGGCGCTGGTGGTGCTGGTGGTGATCTGTGCCGTTTTCGCCGCCCAGATTTCCCCGTACGACCCGGTGAAATACCTGCCCGCCGACCGGATGCAGGGGCCGTCGCTGCGCCACTGGCTCGGCACGGATCTGTATGGACGCGATCTGCTCTCCAGGGTGATCTACGGCAGCCGCATCAGCCTGTCGGTCAGCGTTCTCAGCGTGTCCTTCGCGCTGATCGTTGGCGGGCTGCTGGGCGCACTGGCGGGCTTTTACCTGAAATGGGTGGACACCCTAATCATGCGCCTGACCGACGTGCTGCTGGCCTTCCCGGCGATTTTGCTGGCCATTGCCCTGCTGGCCTTCCTGGGCGGCGGCTTCTGGAACCTGACGCTGGCGATCGCGGTGGCCTTTACCGCGCCGTTCGCCCGGGTGGTGCGGGCCGCCGTGCTGCGCAGCCGCGAGGCCATGTTTGTCGAGGCCAGCACCGCGCTGGGCGCGTCGGACGCCCGGTTGCTGTGGCGACATGTCCTGCCCAACTCGCTGGGGCCGATCATGGTGGAGGTCACGCTGCGGCTGGCCTACGCCATTCTCGGCGAGGCCGCCCTGAGTTTCCTGGGCCTGGGCACGCAGCCGCCCGCCCCCGCCTGGGGCCAGATGATCGCCGATGGACGGCCTTTCCTGGAACTCAATGCCTGGATCTCGGTGGCCCCGGGACTGGCGATCATGGTCACGGTGCTGGGTTTTAACCTGCTGGGGGACGCCCTGCGCGACGCCCTCGATCCCCGGCTGGGCCGCTAGACTCTTTGTACACCCGTTGCACGTCTCCTACAGGAGGACTTATGTCCACGAAGAAGCACACTGCCCGCATCCTCGGTCTCAGCACACTGCTCCTGCTCACTGGCGCGGCCACGACCGCCCAGGCACAGACTGCCGGGGGCGTCCTGCGTGCAGGGATGCAGGCTGATCCTGTGGGGCTCGATCCGCATGTCACGCAGGCAACGTCCACGCGCAACCAACTGGAAAACGTCTACGACACCCTGGTGGCCTTTGATCCCAGCGGCAAGATCGTGCCGTCGCTGGCAACCAAGTGGACGACGAGCAAGGACGGGCTGACCTGGACCTTCACCCTGCGCAGCGGCGTGAAATTCCACAATGGACGGGCTTTTGAGGCCAGCGACGTGGTGTACTCGATCAACCGCATCAAGGACCCCGCCACCAAGTCCCCACGCAGCGGTGACTTCGAGCTGATCAAGAGCGTGACTGCGCCGAACAAGACCACCGCCGTGGTTACCCTGAGCAAGCCCTTCTCCCCGCTGCTGAGCAAGCTGGCCTTTACCCTGAACGTGATCGTGCCGAAGGAGGCGGCGGCTACCCTCAACACCAAGCCTGTCGGCACCGGTCCCTTCTCTTTTGTCGAGTACGTGCCGCAGACCCGCATGGTGCTCAGGAAGAATCCCAACTTCTGGGGCAAGGACGCCAAGGGCAACAAGCTGCCGTATCTCGACGGCATCACCTACTCGTATCTGCCCGACGCCACGGCGCGCATGACCGCCCTGCGGACCGGCAACGTGGACTGGATCGAGTACGTGCCCTCCACCTCGATCCAGACGCTCAAGTCCGACGCTGACGTGAATGTGCTGGGCGGCCCCGCCGCCAATTACCGCGCGCTGTTCTTCAATGTGGCGCAGAAACCGCTGGACAACCCCAAGGTGCGCCGCGCTATCGCCTACGCCCTCAACAACCAGGAGATCGTGGACGTCGCGCTGCTGGGTGTGGGCGGGATTGCCTCGCCCGGCACGGTGTTTCCGGACGGCAATTACTACGCCTCGCCGGACGCCAGCTACGGCAAGCCCAATCTCGACAAGGCCCGCGCCCTGCTTAAAGAGGCAGGCTTCCCGAACGGCTTCACACTGGACCTCAAGGTGACCAGCACCTACGACTTCCTGCGGGTGCCCGCCGAGATCATCCAGGCGCAACTCGCGCCCATCGGGATCAAGGTCAACATCAATGCCCTGGAATGGAGTGTGTTCCTGCCCGACATCCTGGCGAAGAAATACACCGCCACCATCCTGGGCGAGAGCGGCCAGGGCGACCCGGACGACTACCTGTACACGCCGTTTGCTTCCGATTCGGGCGGCAACCTGACCAACTTCAAGGACGCCACCATCGACAAGTGGCTGGATCAGGGCCGCCAGGTGGCCGATCCTGCGGCCCGCAAGAAGCTGTACGTGGACGTGCAAAAACGCCTGGTGGACCTCTCGCCGATGGTCTTCCTCTACTCCAGCACCCAGTACGAGGCCGCGCGTAAGGCCGTTCAGGGCTACGCGCACTTCCCGAACACCAGCTACATCGGGCTGCGGACCGCTTGGCTCAAACGCTGAACGCTGACCAGGGGTAAGCGGCGGCCACCGGCAGACGGTCATAAGTAGGACTTCCAGAGGTGGGGGTGAATGTCTCGACGTTCACGCCCATTTTCTTGGGTTCATCCTATCTTCCGGAGAGCCGAGATCATAGGCAGGGTTAACAATAGCTCCAACAGCAAAAACCCACCAGAACGGATGTGGTACATCTCCTGGAAGAAGCCGGGATGAACTGGTGTCCAGGCAAAGCCAGGCAAAGCCCTGTCCAAAAGCAAAAAGTCCGTCAATGACGGACTCTTGTTGTGGTGGAGCCAAGCAGGATCGAACTGCTGACCTCGTCATTGCGAACGACGCGCTCTCCCAGCTGAGCTATGGCCCCCTACGCCAGATGGTTCAGGCGAAAAAGACTCTAGCACGCGCCCCACAGGCTTGCAATGCAGGTGACACGGCGACGTGGTGCACCGCACCGGCCTCCCGCCGGCGGCTTGGCCCCGGCACACGCCGATTGCCCTAGAATGGCGGCCAAACGCCCGTTAGATCGGTACAGGAGGAGCAGACATATGACAGACCGCCGAATACGGGTCCTGATCGCCAAGCCGGGCATGGACGGCCATGACCGGGGCGCGAAAGTGGTGGCCCGCGCCCTGCGCGACGCCGGAATGGAAGTGATCTACACCGGCCTGCGCCAGACCGCCGAGATGATCGTCAACGCCGCCGTGCAGGAGGACGTGGACGCCATCGGCCTGAGCGTGCTTTCGGGAGCGCACATGCACTACTTCCGCGACGTGATGGCGCTGCTCAGGGAAAAGGACGCCACCGACATCATCGTCTTCGGCGGCGGCATCATTCCCGATCAGGATCTGCCCAAGCTCAAGGAACTGGGGGTGGGCCGGGTCTTCACGCCCGGCGCGAACACCGAGGACGCGGCCACCTACCTCAAGGGGGCCGTGGGCGAACGCTGGCGGGCGCAGGGGGAGGAATGACCGGGCGGTTGGGCAGCGACCACAGGCCCACGTCCTGCACCCCCCACCGTGAGTAAAGCCGTACCTGCAGCCCAGCCCACCTCCCGCATCGAGTTGGGCCGTCTGGTGCCGCTGTACGCCGCGCAGGCCCTGGCAACCGGCGCCACCACCGTCAGCACCATCCTGGCCAGCATCATCATGGGCACGCTGGGTTTCGGCACCCTGTCGGGCCTGCCCAGCACGCTGATCAGCGTGTCAGCGGCGCTGTCGGCAGGATTCTTCGGCGCGCTGATGCTGCGTTCGGGGCGTCGGCTGGGGCTGGGGCTGGCCTTTGCCCTGGGCACACTGGGCGCGGTGCTGGGCTTTTTCGGGGGCAAGCTGGGCCTCACGCCGCTGTTTCTGGTGGGCGCGTCCATGATGGGCGCGGCGCAGGGCGGCTACCAGCAGGCCCGCTACGCCGCCGCCGAGAGCGTACCGGACAACCGCCGGGGCACAGCCCTGGGCGCGCTGATGCTGATGAGCGTGCTGGGCTCGTTTTTAATGACCGGCTTCTCGCGCCCGATTGAGCGGCTGGCCGTCACCTTCGGCACCACGCCGGAAATCGTGGGCTGGCTGGTGGGCGGCGGGTTGCTGGGCGTGGCCGCGCTGCTGATGCTGCTGTGGACCCCGGTGCGTGAACCCGCCGTGGCCACCGTCGCCGGGGCCACCCGCAAGGCCCCCACGTTTTCGGAGGCGTTCCGGGTGCCCGGCGTCCGCAGCACCGCGCTGGCGCTGGCCACCGCGCAGGGCCTGATGGTCACATTGATGAGCCTGACCCCGCTGCGGGCACACAACATGGGCATGGACCACAGCAGCATTGCCGCGCTGATCAGCGGGCACATTCTGGGCATGTTCGGCTTCGGCTGGCTGACCGGGCCGCTGATCGACCGGCTGGGCGTGCGCGTTGGCTACGTGGGCGGCGCAGTGCTGCTGTCCACGGCGGCCCTGACCGCTGCGCTGCCGGGCGCCGGGGCGCTGGGCCTGAGCATGTTCCTGCTGGGGCTGGGCTGGAACCTGGCTTTCGTGTCAGGCAGCAAGTCGCTGACCCGCTTTCCCGCCGTGCAAGGCGTCACCGACGGTCTGGGGTACATCACAGCGGGCGCGGGCACCCTGCTGGGCGGCTTCGTGATCGCCCGCGCCGGATTCCCGATGCTGGCCTACAGCTGCGCGGTGTTAGCGCTGCTGCCACTGTTCAGTGCGTGGCGGGCCGGAAAGTCGGCTGCGCCTGTCCAGAAGGCCGCATGAACGCCGCCGAAACCCGCGCCCTGCTGGACGCCCTGAACGCCGCCACGGCGCGGGGCCAGCGCGCTGCCATCGCCACCGTTGTGGGCGTGCAGGGCAGCGCCTACCGCCGCGAGGGCACACGAATGCTGGTGCTGGAGGACGGCGCGCAGGTGTGCATGCTCTCCGGCGGCTGTCTGGAGGCGGAGGTGGTGGAGGTGGCGCTGGAGGTGATCCGCAGCGGCACCCCCACCGTCACCCACTATGACCTCTCGGAAGACGCTACCTGGGGCCTGGGCATCGGCTGCGGCGGCAGCGTGGACGTGCGCGTGGAACGGGTGGAGCGGGAAGATCCTGTGATGGGTGCGTGGCTCGCAGCGCTGGAAAAAGGGGAACTGGCGGCGCTGGCCGTGCCGCTGAAGAGTGAGGGCCGCCTGCTGATCAGGCCGGATGGGGAAACCCAGGGCCACCTCTCCCCCGCCCCGCTGCACGACTTTGCCGTGCAGGCCGCGCAGGAACGCCTGGGACAGCTGGAGCCGCGCGCCGTGACGCTGGCTGCACCGGACGGCACGCCCATCTTCATCGACATCAGCACGCCGCCGCCGGTGCTGGTGCTGTACGGGGCAGGCCACGACGCCATGCCGCTGGCCCGTGGGGCGCATGACCTAGGCTACGAGGTCCACGTCATTGACCCGCGCCGCGCGTACCTCACGCCTGGGCGTTTTCCGGGGGCCACCCTGCATGACCTGGCCCCGGAGGACCTGGGGCAGTTCGTGCCGCCCGCCCGCGCCAGCCTGCTGATCATGAACCACCATCTGGACCGGGACCGCGTCTGCTTGCAGCACGCGCTGAACTCCGGCGCACCCTACGTGGGTGTGCTGGGGCCGCTGAGCCGCGCCCAGGGCCTGCTGGACGAGCTGGAAACGGAGGGCGTGACCTTCAGTGCCGAGGCCCGGTCCCGCCTGCGCGCCCCCGTGGGCCTGCGCCTGGGGGCCGAGGCTCCGGAAGAAGTGGCCCTGAGCATCCTGGCCGAGCTGATGGCGTGGCGGCGCGGCTACAGCGGCGGCTTCCTGAGCGGCCACGCCGGGCGCATCCACGACGCCCACACGCACGCCCCAAGTCCCGCGCTGGGTCCGGCGCCTGAAGCGTCCCCGGAGCAGTAACCGCCCGTCTGTCTGCCGGGAGCGTTCAATACGGCATGACTCCCTTCATCCCCACCTCGGACCTGTGCGACGCCCACCCGGAAGCCCAGGTGTTCGCCCCCGTGTTCCAGAATTTCGGAGAGAACCCGAGGTTCAGCGGTCCCGCCCTGACCCTGCGCGTCTACGAGAACAACACCCTGGTACGCGCCACGCTGGAGACGCCGGGCGAGGGCCGCGTGCTGGTGGTAGACGGCGGCGGCAGTCTGAACTGCGCGCTGGTGGGCGATCAGCTGGCCGGGCTGGGCGTGCAGAACGGCTGGGCAGGCATTATCGTCCACGGCTGCGTGCGCGACACGGCGCAGCTCGCTGGCATGCCCATCGGCATCCGGGCGCTGGCCGTTCATCCCCGCCGCAGCGGCAAGGCAAGCCTGGGCGAGCAGGCTGTGGCCCTGACTTTCGCGGGCGCAACAGTGCGGCCCGGCGACATGATTCACGCCGACGAGGACGGGATCTGCGTGCTGACTTCAGAAACGAACTGACCACAGCCCAACGGCCGTATGCCTGGACGTGTAGTGCAGCACATGACCGAGGAAAAGTACCTGGCGAGCGAGAAACTTAGCCCGGTCAAGCAAGCGGGGGTAGGGCGGCGGCTACGTGCACGCGCTGCACGGCGACACGCTGGTACAGGCGGGGACCGACAGTCGATATGGCGAGGTAACCCTGAATATCGCCCAGGCCCACAGGCAACATTGCAAGGTTAACGCCTCAAATGGGTGCGTGAGCCGCACCACGCCCACCGGTAAACGGGTGTATGACTCCCCGGATGTCGTTGCCACCTGCGAACCTGTTGACAGCACCGGGCGAGATTAAATTACCGTATCTCGGCGCGACGTTGACACTGGACGACGTGTACGACGTGGTTTTTTAGAGCGAAACAAAGAACAGCCCGCCCGCCCAACTTTCTGAATAACCAGAGCTGGGCGAGTGGACTGCCAACAGTCGCTTAGCTCAGGCCCCGTAACGCTTCCCGCATAATCTCCAGCCCGGTTTCCGCGTCCTCACGGGTCAGGATCAGGGGCGGGCTGACGCGAATCACGGCCTCACCGCAGTCCAGGTTCAGCAGGCCACGCTCGAAGATGGCGGTGCTGGCGCGGTCACGCAGCGCACCGTCTGGGCTGCCGTCAGGCTTCACAAACTCCAGGCCGATGAACAGGCCCTGACCGCGCACGTCGCCCAGGAAAGGAAACTCGGACTGCATGGCCTTCAATTCGGACAGCAGGTACGCGCCCACATCGGCGGCGTTCTGCATCAGGCTCTCGCCGCAGCCGGGATGCTTGACCACACCTTCGATCAGGTCCAGGGTGGCGTGGGCCGCTGCCGCCGCCACCGGATTGCCGCCGTAGGTGCTGCCGTGCGAGCCCACGGGCCAGGTCATGACCGATTCCTTCGCCAGCAGTGCGGAAATGGGCATGCCCGAAGCGATGCCCTTGGCCACCGTGATGATGTCCGGCTGAACCTCGCCGTATTGCTCGAACTGCTGGTACGAGAACATCTTCCCCGTGCGGCCCATGCCGGCCTGCACCTCGTCGTAGATCAGCATGATGCCGTGCTCGTCGCACAACTGGCGCAACCCTGGCAGGAAGTCGGCGGGCGGCACGATGTACCCGCCCTCGCCCTGCATGGGTTCCACAATGATGGCCGCCACTTCATCGGAGGGAATGACGCCCACGAACAGCTCACGGATGTGGTTTAGCACAGCCTGACCGCAGGCTTCGGGGGTGGACCCCAGCGGCGGGCGGAAGGGGTTGGGGTACGGCACATGCGACACAGCGGGCAGCAGCGGGCCGAAGCCGCGCTTGTACTTGGTCTTGCTGCCGGTCAGCGTGATCGCGCCGTAGGTGCGCCCGTGGAAGCTGCCCATGGTGGAGATGATGTGCGCCCGTCCGGTGTGGTTGCGCGCCAGCTTGACGGCGGCCTCCACGGCCTCCGCGCCCGAGTTGCCGAAGAAGACGCGCCATTTCTCACCCGGTCTTTCCACATGCTTGACCAGCCGCTCGGCCAGACTGGTGGTGATCTCCTGCGGGTAGTCGGACAGGCAGACGTGCGTGAACTTAGTGACCTGCTCCTGCACGGCCTTCACGACATGCGGGTGGGCGTGGCCGGTGGTGGACACGGCGATGCCCGCGAAGAAATCCAGCATGGTGTTGCCGTCCGGATCACTGAGCCACACGCCCTCGCCGTGGTCCGGCACGAAGGGATAGGGGCGCACGTAGGACGTGGAGAGGTGCTGGGCATCGCGCTCCATGATGGCCCTGGTCCTGGGGCCGGGGAGGGACGTTTTGAGGATGGGCTGGCGGGCCTTGGTGGCAGTGGTCATGGTGGCTCCTTACAAGTTAAACGCGTTGGGAAACGGCAGGCAATGACGACGGGGCAGCATTCCAGTTAGAGCTGAGAAACATGCCCCATCCCCATCTTGTCTCTATCTTCTGTCAGTCCCCGCTGTGCACCGGAATCGGTACGTTGACCTTCCCGTCCGGCGAGGTGTCGCTGACACTGGCCGGGTTTGGTGCGCCCACGCCATATGCCGCCCACTTGTCCTCGCGGCTGTTCAGGCGGTGGCTGACCCCGCCGGGGCGGTGGTGCGTGTCGCTGAATCCGGCAGGTTCAATGGAGATGCGCTCGCCCTGCATCAGGCCGTAAATGCCGCTCTGACCGGGTTCCTTGCGCTCCCAGTCGTCGGGAACCATCATGTCCGGCCCGGTGTAGTCGGTGGGTTCGGTGTACGCGGCGATGTAGCCCTCGAAGTTGCGCAGAATCAGCTTGTCGGGGCTGTGGCTCAGCACATAGTTGGGCGCAACCGGAATCTTGCCGCCGCCGCCGGGCGCGTCCACCACATAGGTGGGGATGCTGTAACCGGAGGTGTGCCCGCGCAGGCTCTCCATGATCTCCAGCCCCTTGCTGACGGTGGTCCGCAGGTGGCCCGCGCCGTGAACGAGGTCGCACTGGTAGATGTAGTAGGGCCGCACGCGAATCTTGACCAGCTCGCGCAGCAGCTTCTGCATGATCACCGGGTGATCGTTGATGCCCCGGAGGAGCACGCTCTGGTTGCCCAGCGGCACGCCCGCGCGGGTCAGGCGGTCACAGGCGTCGGCCACCTCCGGCGTGATTTCTTTCGGGTGGTTGACGTGAATGTTCATCCACAGCGGATGGTTTTCCGCCAGAACGTCGCACAGTTCCTCGGTCACCCGCATGGGCATGAACACCGGCACGCGGGTGCCGATACGGATGATCTCGATGTGCTCGATCTTGCGCAGCTCGGCCAGCAGGCGGCCCAGCACCTTGGGGGCGAGGGTCAGCGGATCGCCCCCGGACAGCAGCACGTCGCGCACCTGGGGCGTGTTGCGCAGGTAGTTCAGCTGCGCCTCGTACTCGGCGGGGTTGAAGGTCTCGGTGGGGTCACCCACGATGCGGCTGCGCGTGCAGTAACGGCAGTAGCTGGCGCACTGGGTGGTGACCAGCATCAGCACGCGGTCTGGATAACGGTGGACCAGGCCGGGGACGGGACTGTGCTTGTCCTCGGCCAGCGAGTCCTCCATCATGGACATGAACGGCTCCAGCTCGTGATGCGTGGGAATCACCTGACGGCGCACCGGGCAGGTGGGATCGTCCGCGTCCATCAGGGAAGCAAAGTACGGCGTGATGTCGAGGCGGAAGATGCCCTCGGCGCTGGCCCCGGCATGTTCGCTCTCGGTCAGGCGGATCACCTCTTCCAGTTCAGAAACCGAGTTGATGCGGTTCTTGAGCTGCCATTTCCAGTCGTACCATTTTTCGTCGGGAACGTCGGCCCACTTGGGGGCGCGGTGGCCACGGGGCAGCATCTGCTGACTGCGAACAGTCGCCTGCGGGTGGATGAGGGCGTTGGACATCTGAGGCCTCCAGGGAGAAAGAAACGTGAGTTGCTAGGTCTCCATTCTTCATGTTCTGCCCCCAGCATTGGAAGGAGCGCAGGCCGGGAGATCGGCGGGGTCAGGGGACCGTTTCTCTGGCAAATGCCATGTCTGACCTTGCATATGCCAACTGCGGTGCTAAGCTCTGGACATGCGACAGACTGGCAGCGCTCTGGACTCCCTGGATCACCGGATTTTGCAGGAACTGCAGACCGACTCGCGACTCTCGATGCGTGAGCTGGGCCGCCGGGTGGGGCTGTCGGCCCCGGCGGTGACCGAGCGCGTGCGGCGTTTAGAGGACGCGGGCGTGATCCTGGGCTACGGCGTGCGCGTCGCGAGCAAGCCGCTGGGACGCACCATCACCGCTTTTATCGGCGTGCAGGACAGCGGGCGCAACGATCCCACGCTGGTGCGCTGGGCCACCGCCCACGACGGTGTGCTGGAGTGCCACAGCGTGACCGGCGACAACTCCTGCATCCTGAAGGTGGCCGTGCCGGACGTGGGCGCGCTGGAAACCATGCTGGGGGATCTGATCGGCATGGGCTTTACCTGCGACACCTCCATCGTGCTGAGCACGCCGCTGGAAGGCAAACTGCTGCTGCCGCCGAGGTAAAGCGAGTCAAGACGGAAGCAGCGGCCAGGCAGCTGCCCGCAGTCTCCCTACCGCGTCAGCGCCGCGTATTTCTGCAACACGTCCCAGCCCTGCCCGCCGCGCATGATCTCGCGGGCCTGGGCCACGCCCTCATGGATGCTGGCCACGTGGCCCGCCGTGCGCAGCGCTGCCCCGGAATTGAGGGCCACGATGTCGCGCTGCGCCTCGGTGCCGCCGCCGGTCAGCAGGGCGCGGGTAATTCCGGCGTTCTCGGCAGGGGTGCCGCCCACCAGAGATTCGCGTGGATGCAGGGCCAGCCCCACCTCTTCCGGGTGCAGGGTGCGGTCAATGATCTCGCCGTCCCGCAGGCCGGACACCGTGTTGACGCCGCAGACGGTGAACTCGTCCAGACCATCGCCGTAAACGATGGTGGCTCCCTTGGCCCCCAGCAGCCGCAGGACCTCGGCCAGCGTGCGCGTCAGCTCCGGCTTAAAGACCCCCACCACCAGGTGGGTGGCCCCCGCCGGGTTGCTCAGCGGGCCCAGGATGTTAAACACGGTGCGGGCGGCCAGATCGGAACGGACGGGCGCGGCGTAGCGCAACGCCGGATGGTAATTGCGGGCGAACATAAAGCCCACGCCCAGCGTGTTCACAGCGTCCTCGATCACTTCGGGAGGGGCGTCCAGATTGACGCCCAGCGCCTCCAGCACGTCTGCACTGCCCGCGCGGCTGCTGGCAGCGCGGTTGCCGTGCTTGGCGACAGGCACCCCCGCTCCCGCCACCACAAACGCCGTCGTGGTGCTGATGTTGAAGGTATGCGCCCCGTCCCCCCCGGTGCCCACCACATCCAGCAGCACCTCGCGCGGGCGGACATTGACCCGCACGGCGTTCTCGCGCATGGCCTGGGCAAAGCCGGCGATCTCGCCCGGCGTCTCGCCGCGCACCCGCAACGCAGCCAGGGCCGCCGCCATCCGCACCCCGCTCATTTCCCCGGCCATCACCTCGCGCATGAAGGCCGCTGCCTCGGGCTGCGACAGAATCTCGCCGTTCATCAAGCGGGCGTGGATCATGCCTCCACCGCCCTGACCTGGGCCGCCCGGTGCCGCTCCACCTCATTCAGAAAGTTGCGGATCATTGTCTTGCCGTCCTCGGTGGCGATGCTCTCGGGGTGAAACTGCACGCCGAACACGGGGTAATCGCGGTGGCGCAGGGCCATCAGGGCGCGGTACTCGCCCCCCGGCGTCTGATCGGTGGCCCAGGCCGTCGCCAGCAGTTCCGGCGGCAGATCCTCCACGATCAGGCTGTGGTAGCGGGTCACGCTGGCCTCTCCCTCAATGCCAGCAAACAGGTGCTGGCCGTCGTGTGCCACCCGGCTGGTCTTGCCATGCACCGGAATCGGCGCACGCCTGACGGTGGCCCCGAACGCCTCGCCGATGCTCTGGTGGCCCAGACACACGCCCAGCAGCGGGTATCGCGGCGCGAACGCCCGGATCACCTCCACGCTCAGGCCCGCTTCCAGCGGCGTGCAGGGACCGGGCGACACCACGATGGCGTCTGGATTCAGTTGCTCCACGTCCTCAAGCGTGAACGCATCGTTGCGCCAGACGGTCAGTTCACAGCCCAGTTCGCCAAAGTACTGGACGAGGTTGTAGGTGAAGGAGTCGTAATTGTCGATCAGGAGGATGTGGGTCATTGATGATCTCCAGGCATGTCCATTTGAGAAAACTTTCCAGCACTCAGGTGAGGCAGCGGCTCAGCAGCGGGCATGGCTTTCATCTGGCCCTTGCCACCCGTCACAGCCCCGCCGCCGCCCGTTCCGCCGCCCGCATCAGCGCTGCCGCCTTGCTGCGCGTTTCCTCTTCCTCGGCCACTGGGTCAGAGTCGGCCACGATGCCGGCCCCGGCCTGGATGTGCAGTCTGCCATTTGCAATCACCATCGTCCGCAGGGTCAGGGCCATGTCCAGGCTGCCGTCGAAGGCGATGTAGCCAAAGCTGCCGCCGTATGGTCCACGCCGCACAGGTTCCACCTCGTCGATGATCTCCATCGCCCGGATCTTGGGTGCGCCGGACACCGTGCCCATCGGCAGGACACTGGCCAGGGCGTGCAGCGGCGTCTGTCCCCCGCGCAGCCGGCCCCGCACGCCGCTGACGATATGCATCACGTGGCTGTAGCGCTCGATGGTAAAGGCGTCCTCCACCGTCACGCTGCCGTACTCGGCCACCCGGCCAATGTCGTTGCGGCCCAGATCCACCAGCATCAGGTGTTCGGCGCGTTCCTTCTCGTCCAAGAGGAGTTCGGCGGCCAGCGCGTTGTCCTCGGCGGGCGTCTTGCCGCGCGGGCGGGTGCCGGCGATCGGGCGGGTCACGATGCCCACGCCGTCGCTGCGCAGCAGGCTCTCGGGGCTGCTGGCCACCAGCGTCACCTCGCCCAGATTCAGAAAACCCAGATACGGGCTGGGGTTGATGCCGCGCAACGCCCGGTACAGCGCGAAGGGATGGACGGTCAGGTCCGCTGAGAAGCGCTGGGAGGGCACCACCTGAAAGACGTCCCCGGCGTGGACATACCCGATGCAACGGCGCACGGCGGCCTGATAGCCCTCGGGCGTGAAGTTGCTGGAAAAGGTCATCGGCTCGGCCCGCTCGCGCCCCGGCACGTCCGGCAATGAACCGCGCAGATCAGCTTCCAGTGCCTGCACGATGCGCTCGGCCTCGGCCTGGCTCCCGGAGATGGCCACCGCGTACAGCTTGTGCCGCAGGTGGTCAAAAATAACGAGGCCCTCGGGGACAATGAACAGCGCGTCGGGGACCTCCAACTCGTCGGGGTTGTCGTCGGGCAACTCCTCGTAGACGCGGATAATGTCGTAGGCGGCGTAGCCCACCGCGCCGCCGAAAAAGGGTGGGAGGCCGTTGAACTTCTCGGCAGGCAATGCGACGGGCCGCAGGACACGGCTGTACAGCACGTCCAGCGGATCATCCGTTTGCAGTGTCTCATCGCCCAGGACACCGCTCAGGGTGGCTTGCCTTCCGCGCAGCGTGAAGCGTCCCACCTCGCCCACGCCGATGAACGAGTAGCGGGCCTGACGTTCGCCGCCCTCCACGCTTTCCAGCAGAAAACTCAATTTCTTCGCGCCGTCGGTGACTTTCAGGTAGGCGCTGACCGGCGTGTCCAGGTCGGCGTTCAGCTCCTGCACGGCCACGGCGCTGACGGGTCTGGCAGACAGGGATGGATCGGTGGCGGTCTGGGTCATGGGTCTCCTGTTCAGGGGTGGGGCCAAAAAAAGCGCCCGGCGGTCTGGAAACCACCTGGGCGCGTCGGACACGGCAAAAAAAAGCAGCAGCGCGTTAGACCCAGGTGAAACTGGGCCACCACCACGCGCGGCTGACGGTCATTCCAGAAGCATAGCGCGGCCAGGGCGTCGGGGGGAAGACAGCGTGACTGCGTGCCCAGCGGCCCGCCCCAGGGACGCCCGCCCCCTCGCTTTTTTCCCGGAGCCGCTAGACTCGCCGCATGTCCCTACCCGCTGGTTCCCCGACGCTGACGCTGGCGTTTCTGGCGGGGCTGATCTCGTTTCTCAGCCCCTGCGTGCTGCCGCTGGTGCCCAGTTACCTGGGCGTGATCGGCGGGGCGCGGGCACCTCTGGGGCGGGCGCTGGGCTTTATTGCGGGCTTCGGCCTGGTGTTCATCGCGCTGGGGGCCACCGCCAGCAGCCTGGGCGCCCTGATCGCGCCGCACAAGTACCTGCTGGGGCAGATCGCGGCTGTCCTGATCATCTTCTTTGGTCTGGTGATGCTGGGCGTGATCCGCCTGCCCATCCTGATGCGCGACACCCGCGCCCTGGCCGACGCCGGGGGCTACGGACCGGTGGCGCTGGGCGCGGCCTTTGCCTTCGGCTGGAGCCCCTGCCTGGGTCCGGCGCTGGGCAGCATCCTGGGGCTGGCGGCCAGCAGCGCCAGCCTGGGCACCGGCGTGGCGCTGCTGGCCGCGTACACGCTGGGACTGGCCGTGCCGTTCCTGCTGGCCGCGCTGCTGTGGAACCGGCTGAACCTGCGCCGCCTGAACCGCTACGCCGGCATCTTTGAGCGGGTGGGCGGCGGCATCCTGGTGCTGGTGGGCGTGCTGATGCTGACCGGGCAGTTCACCCGGCTGGCCACGTTCTTCTACGAGGTGACGCCCGCGTGGCTGAGGGTCTAACTGGGTCGCCCGCCCTGCAACTGCGCGACCTGTGGCTGAGGCTGGGCCGCGAGGTCATCCTGCGCGGCGTGACTCTGGACGTGCTGGCCGGTGAGGGGATCACGCTTCTGGGCGAGAACGGGGCCGGCAAGACCACGCTGCTGCGCCTGCTGGCCTCCGGGCTGCGGCCCACGCGCGGCGAGGGGCGGGTGATGGGTTTTGACCTGCGCGACTCGCGGGCGGTGCGCGACCACATTCACCTGATGCCGGTGGACGCGGGCCTGTATCCGGACCTGAGCTGCGCCGAGAATCTGGAATTCGCCCTGAAGATGCACGGCCAGACCGGAGACGTGGCGGCGGCGCTGCGGCGCGTGACCCTGGAAACCGCTGCCAGCCGCCGCGTCCGCTTTCTCTCGGCGGGAATGCGCAAGCGGCTGGCGCTGGCCCGCGCCCACCTGCTGGCCCGCCCGGTCACGCTGGTGGACGAACCCTTCGCCAACCTGGATACGGCAGGCCGGGGGCTGGTTCTGGAGCTGCTGGGCGAACTGCGCGCCGGGGGCGTCACGCTGATCGTCGCCGCCCACGAGCCGGAACTGGCCCGGCAGGTCGCCCCACGGGCGCTGCGGCTGGCGGCTGGGATCTTGCATGAGGCGTAGCGCGGAAGGCCACGCGGACAGATGAGCACCATCTTCCACCTTGCCGCCAAGGACCTGCGCGTCGCCGGCCGCACGCGGGACACGCTGCTGGCCACCGCCTTTTTCGCCGGGCTGGTGCTGCTGGTGCTGGGGCTGGCGCTGGGCGGCAACGTGGGGCGCACGCTGTCGCAGACGGCGGGGGTGGCCTCGGGGGCGGTGTGGACCGCCCTGGCCCTGGCCGCCGCCGTGGGCGCGCAGCGCGCCTTCGCGCAGGAGCAGGAGGCCGGGGCACTGGAACAGCTCACGCTGTATCCGGGACCGCATGGGGCGCTGTACCTGGGCAAACTGCTGGGCGTGCTGGGGCCACTGCTGCTGGTGGCGGCCTTCACACTTCCGGCCGGGCTGCTGCTGTTTGGCGCGGCGGGCGCGGACTGTGCGCCGGGCCGCGAATGCGTGCCGACGCCCTGGTCGCTGCTGGCCCTGGTCACGGGACTGGGGGTGCTGGGTTTCGCGGCAGGCACCACCTTCTACGGCTCCATCACCGTCAGCCTGCGCGCCCGCGAGGCGCTGCTGCCCGCGCTGGCCTTCCCGATTCTGGTGCCGGTGGTGATCGCCACCGTGCGGGCCACCTCGGGCCTGCTCGAAGGCCTGCCGCTGGCGGAGGTGTGGCCGTGGATCATCTTCCTGACTGCCTTTGACGTGGGCACGATCATCCTGGCGACGTTGCTGTTTCCGTACGCCGTCGAAGGCTGACGCCCCGCATCACCCACCCCGAGGGGAAGCCCACGCCGCCGCCCAGCGTTTGACACGCGGCCCTATTCTGTTAATATAAGAATATGAAGCGTTTATTACGTAACGAGGCCGATCCGTACCCGGCCAGCGGACGCGGATACGCTCACGTCTGCCCCGACTGCAGCCTGTCCATGACCCTGCACGACCTGCGCGACGGCGATCAGGGGTACTGGTGCCACGCCTGCGGCAAGGGCCACCGCGCGGGCGACCCGCCGCTCACGGCGCTGCGGCCGCTGCCGCAGGCGGGATAACGCCGGGGGTCAGGGCGCTATGCTGGGCCGCATGACGGACCCCTCCCCCTCTCAGGACCGCGGCGCCGGGACCCCCTACCGCGAGGTGCTGGCCGGGCAGGTGATTGCCGTGACCGGGGCCGACGCGGGCTACGGCAAGATGATCAGCACTGCCCTGGCGCGGCTCGGGGCCAGCGTGGTATTGATCGGCAACAACAGCGAGACGCTCTCGGCGCAGGCCAGCGCCCTGGAGCATTCCGGCGGACACTCCATTCCCATCAAGGCCGACGTGAGCGTGCCGCTGGACTGGCTGAGCGCCCAGAGCCGCATCCTGGAAATCTTCGGGGCGCTGCACGGCATCGTTCATCTGGCCGACAAGCGCACGCACGCCAGTTTCACCATGCTCAGCGAGAACGAGTGGATGGAGCTGTTCAACAGCAACGTCAAGAGCAGCGTGGCCATCGCGCAGATTCTGGGCCGCCGCCTGCCCGGCACCTGGCTGACCATCATCGGTCCCCACGGCGACGAGCCGGGCTTGCAGGCCCACCCGCAGCGCGGCGCGATTCGCGGCCTGGTGGAGGCGGCGGCGCGTGAGGACCTGCGCCTGAACATGCTGTTGCCCTCGCGCGCCAGTTGCGGCGACGAGGCGCTGGACCGCCCGCTGGCCGACGCCGTGCTGGCCCTGGCCACGCCCAGATTGAGCCACCTGCGCGGCAACGTGATGGACGTGCCGCTGCCGCCCGCCCCCAAGGTCCGCCTGCCTGAAGTCACCAGCGTGCTGAACGCGCTGTGACGGGCCGCCCCGCATGAAATGCCCCTACTGCTCGGCCCCCGATTCCAAGGTGGTCAATTCGCGCCCCAGCGACGACGGGGCCAGCATCCGCCGCCGCCGCGAGTGCCTGAACTGCGCCCGGCGGTTTACCACCTACGAACGCGCCCAGCTTGAACCGCTGATGGTGGTCAAGCGCAGCGGCCCGCGCGAGGCCTTCAATCCCGACAAGCTGCTGCGCGGCCTGGCGCTGGCCACCGAGAAACGCCCGGTCGAGCCCGAGGCCCTGCGCGCCTTCGCCTACGGCTTCGAGGACGAGGTGGGGGCCGCCGAGATCGCCAGCGAGGAGATCGGCAAGCGGGCCATGACCTTCCTGCGCCCGCTGGACGATGTGGCCTACATCCGCTTTGCCAGCGTCTACCGCGACTTCGACAGCCTGGAACGCTTTATCGAGGAGATCCGGGGACTCAAGGACCGGGACGAGCAATAAAAAATCCGCCCTCTCGGACGGTGATGGAAACAATATAGCGTGGGATGCAGCGCGTGTCAAATTGATACATCGACCTAGAATTTCCGCGCTGGGGCAGTGTTTTTGTAGGGCTCTCAATCCCCCGACTGCATATTCGTCCGGTAGAGGGCATTCAATTCGGGAACGTCGCGGACATTTGCAAAGCCGAGTGAGCGGTAAAACGCCGCCTGTTCAGGGCCGTCGCTGGTCAGAAGAACCATCTGGCGGACATGAACGTAGCGCTCAAGCATGGCGTTCATCGGTGCGCGGCCCACGCCATGCGTTGCCAGCGGGGATTGATCAGGAGGGTCTGAACCCACAAAATGCTGATGTCATCGGTCAAGCCGCGCACCAGACCGATCAACTCACCGTTCTCGTCGCGCGCAGTCCACACGAACGAGGATTGCTGAACGGCGCGGGCCAGCGCCTCCGGGTCACCGGCGTAGGCCGTCCAGCCCACCGAGCTGTAGAGGCGCAACAGTTCGTCCATTTCAGGTATTTCGCCGGAAGTCAGGTGGGAGGTCACGTCCGTCATCCCGAGAGCTGGCGCTGAACTGCGCCAGCTGGCCCACAACAATAAAAGCCCCCGCACGTGGCGGGGGCAACAGCGAACGAGAGCGTCAGCGGCGGCGCAGCCAGCCCTGTATCGTGCCGACCACTCCGGCGCGGAAGAACAGCACCACGGCCACAAAGACGATGCCGGTCACGATGCCCACAGGCAGGCTGGAAGTGGTCAGCTGATCCCGGAGCAGCAGCACCAGCCCCGCCCCCACCGCCGGGCCGAACAGCGTGGTGGTCCCGCCCAGCAGGGTCATCATCACGACCTCGCCGCTGGTGGTCCACTTGGTCACGTCCAGGCTGACCACGCCGTGGCCGAAGGTGTACATGCTGCCGGCCAGCCCGGCCAGCCCGGCGCTGATCAGGAAGGCGGTGAACTTGAAGCGCACCGGGTTGTAGCCGATGCTCTGGGCGCGCTGCTCGTTGTCGCGCACCGCCTGCTGCGCCTGCCCGAAGGGACTGCGAACCGTGCGGTAGGCAATGTAGAACCCCAGCGCGAACACCGCCAGACAGAAGTAGTAGCGCGTGACGCTGTCGCTGAAGTCCAGTCCGAACAGGCTGGGGCGCTCGAAGCCCTGGAGGCCGTTCTCGCCGCCTGTCACGTCGGTCCACTGCAACGCCACGAAGTAGACCATCTGCGCGAAGGCCAGCGTGATCATGCTGAAGTAGATGCCCGCGCTGCGGACGCTGAGGTACGCGATGGGCACAGCCAGCACCAGCGCACTGAGGGTGCCGCCCAGCATGGCCACCGGCACGCTTTGACCGTTGGACAGCAGATAGGCGGTGACATAGGCGCTGCTGCCCCAGAAAGCGGCGTGGCCGAAAGACAGCAGGCCGGAGAAGCCGAACAGCAGGTCGAACGCCACGGCGAACAGCCCCCAGGCCAGGATGTCCAGCGCCAGCACCGGATAGATCAGCCGGGGCAGGATCAGCAGCAGCAGGCCCAGTCCGATCATCCACGCGGCGCGGATGGTGCGCTCGCGGTCGTTGCGGGCGGCGGTACGGGGAAGGGCGGTCACCGCGTTCCCTCCGGCAACCCGAACAACCCGCTGGGGCGCACCAGCAGCACAAAGGCCATCAGGATAAAGACCAGCGTGTTGGCAATCGGCGGGTAGATGGCCGCGCCGACCGCCGCCAGCACGCCTACCGCGAAGCCGGTCACGATGCTGCCCAGGATGCTGCCCAGCCCGCCGATAACGACCACCGCAAAGGTGGTGATGATCAGCTCCGCGCCCATGTACGGCTCCACCGAGTAGATCGGCGCGGCCAGCACGCCGGCCAGCCCGGCCAGCCCCACGCCCACGCCGAAGACGCCCGTGACCCACTTGCTCACGTCGATGCCGAAGGCCCGCGTGACGCCTGGATTCTCGGTGCTGGCGCGGATAATCGCGCCCACCCGCGTCTTCTCGATCACGAACCACGTCACCAGACAGATCACCAGCGTCAGCGCGATCACGAACAGGCGGTACTTGGGAAAGACCACGAAGCCCAGATTGACCACGCCGGTCAGGATGTCCGGCGTGGTGTACGGCGCACTGGACACCGCGAACTGCGACAGCATCACCTGTTTCACCAGATCCTGGGTCAGCAGCGTCAGACCGAAGGTCAGGAGAAGGTTGTAACTGGGTTCCAGGCCATACAGCCGCGAGAGCAGCGTGCGCTCCAGCACCATGCCCAGCGCCCCCACGATCAGCGGGGCCAGGATCAGTGCGGGCCAGAAGCCCAGCCCGAAGGCCTGGCCCAGCGCAAAGGCGGCAAAGGCACCCAGCATGTACAGCGCCCCGTGCATGAAGTTGACGATCCGCAGCATCCCGAAGATCACCGCCAGGCCCAGACTCAGCAGAGCGTAGAACGCCCCGTTGACCAGCCCGTTGAACACTTGAATCAGCAGCAGTTGTGTATTCATCTGTTGTCCATGACGTTAAAAGGGGTGGGGGCCGGGGACGCCCGGTTTAAGCGTCCCGGCCCCCAAATCCCCCTATCCGTTCCTCAGAACTTGCACTTGCTTTCGGCCAGCGGCGTGAAGGCCCTGGCGGACGGAATGGTGGCCACCTTGGTAAAGATGTCGCCGGCTTCCTTGGCCTGCGCCTTGGGCTTGACCTGCACGGTGTACACGTCCAGCGTCACGCGGTGGTCCTGCGGGCGGATGTACGCGCTGCGGGCAAAGAAGTCGCTGAAGCGGTGGCCTTCCAGGGCCTTGACCACGGCGTCGCCATTGTCGCTCTTGGCACGCGCCACAGCCTGCAAGTAGGTGGTGGTGGCGCTGTAGACCCCGGCCTGCGCCCAGGTGGGCTTCTTGCCGAAGGACTTTTCAAACTTGGCCGCCCAGTCACGGCTGCGCTGATCGAGGTTCCAGTACCACGGCACAGTGGCCAGCGCGCCTGCGAAGGCGTCCTGTCCCAGCGCAGCCACATCGGTCTCGAACAGCAGCCCGATCCCCAGGCCAATGCCCTGCTTCTTCAGGCCGAACTCGTTGTACTGCTTGACCACGTTGACCAGATCGTTGCCGGCCTGCATGGTTCCGAAGATCTTGGGTTTAAGGCTCTGGGCCTTCAGCAGGTACGAGGAGAAGTCGGTGTTGGGGAACGGGGTGGCGTCGCTGGCGGTCACCATCTTGCCGCCGTTCTCCTTGATGGCGGCCGTCATCTGACGATCCAGATCCTGCCCAAAGGCGTAGTTGGGGTAGATCACGTACCAGCTGTCGCCGCCGCGCTTGGTCACGGCACTGCCCGTGCCGTTGGCGAGCATGTAGTTGTCGTAGGCGTAGTGGAAGGTGTACTTGCTGCACTTCTCGTTGGTCAGCGCGGTGGTGCCGCCAGTAACCACCATCACCGGAATCTTCTTGTTCTTGGCGATCTCGGAAGCCGCCAATGCAGCGGAACTCGTGGGCAGATCCATCAGGACGTCGACATTCTGGCGGTCAATCATCTCGGCCGCCTTGTTGCTGGCAACGTCGGCCTTGTTCTGGTGGTCCACGCCGACCACCTGCACCTTGCCCTTGTATGCGGCATTGGCAGCCATAAAGTCATCCGCGGCCATCTGCGCGGCCCGGACGCTGCCGGGGCCGGACAGCTCCGAGTACACGCCCGAAAGGTCGGTGAGCACGCCCACCTTGATGACGTTATCGCTGAGCTTGGCGCCCTGCGCCAGGGCGGCGGTCACGGAGAACAGGGCGGCGGTGGCGAGGATGGCGGTCAGTCTGGTTTTTTTCATGTTGGAATCCTCCGAAGGGGAATAGAAGTCGGGTTAGACGCTCAGGTAGCGCAGCAGGTCGTCGCGCCGGGCCAGGGCGTCGGGGCGGGAAATCTCCTCGACGATCTCGCCGTCCACGAAGACGTAGTGGCGGTCGGCCAGGCGGGTGGCGAATTTCAGGTTCTGTTCCACCAGCAGCACCGACAGGCCCTCGGCACGCAGTTCCTGGATGATGTCGCCGATGCGCTGCACGATCACCGGGGCCAGGCCCTCGCTGGGCTCGTCCAGCAGCAGCAGCCGGGGGGCGCTGCGCAGAACGCGCACGATCGCCAGCATCTGCTGCTCGCCGCCCGAGAGTTTGCTGCCGGGGTGATGGCCACGCTCGCGCAGCACCGGAAACGCCTCGTAGGCGCGCTCGGTGGTCCAGCCGCCGGGACGGGCCGGCGGCAGTTCCAGGTTCTCGCGCACGGTCAGGGTGCTCATGATGGCGCGTTCTTCCGGCACCCAGGCCAGTCCGCGTGCGGCCACCCGGTTGCTGGGCAGGCGCAGGATGTCCTGGCCGTCAAAGGTGACGCTGCCCGTGCGCGAGCGCAGCGCTCCCATGATGCTGCGCAGGGTGGTGGTCTTGCCGGCCCCGTTGCGCCCGATCAGGCTGACGATCTCGCCCGGCTGGACATGCAGGTTGACGCCGTGCAGGACGTGGCTCTGGCCGTAGTAGGCGTTCAGGTCCCGCACCTGAAGCAGGGGCGGAGGGCTGGAGGGTGGGGCGGCGTTGAGCACGGAGGGATGTGGCGCGGTCATTCGTCCGCCTCGTCGCCCAGGTACGCCTCGATCACGCGGGGATCCTGACGCACCTCGTCGTAGCTGCCGCTGGCCAGCAGCGCGCCGTACTGCAACACCGTGATGCGGTCCGCCAGCTCGGCCACCACGCTCATGTTGTGTTCCACCAGCACCACCGTGCGCCCGCGCGCCACCTGCCGGACCAGGGCCTTGACGCGGGCAATGCCTTCCGAGCCCATGCCGGAGGTGGGTTCGTCCAGCAGCAGCACGCGCGGGTCCTGGGTCAGCGAGATGCCGATTTCCAGCTGCCGCTTCTCGCCGTGGCTCAGGTCTGCGGCCAGCCGCGCGTGCGAGTCGGCCAGTCCCACGTCCGAGAGAATCGCGTCGGCCTGTGGCCCCAGCGTTTCCAGCCGTGAGATCGGCGTCCAGAACTGGCCCGGCAGGCGGCTGCGGGATTGCAGCGCCACCAGCAGGTTTTCCCGCACGGTCATGGTGGGAAACACGCTGCTGATCTGAAACGAGCGCGACAGCCCCCGCCGCACGATCCGGTGGGGGGGCAGGGTGTCGATGCGCTCGCCGAACAGGCGCACCTCACCGGACGTGGGTTTCAGAAAACCCGACAGCAGGTTGAAAAGGGTGGTCTTGCCTGCCCCGTTGGGGCCGATGATGGCGTGAATCTCGCCCTCGTGAATGTCGAGGCTGACGTCGTTGGTGGCGCGGAAGCCCCGGAAATCCTTGACCAGATTCCGGGCCTCAAGGGCCACGCTCGGCCCGTGGCCCACGCTTTTCATGGCCTGCGACAGGGTCTGCGCCGTCACGAGTAACGTCTGGATGCAAAGTCGAGCATCGTCCTCCTTAGTACTGTGCTGATTGTGGTACGCCGCAGAGTGTAGCGCCCCGGCGTCACACCGGCGTTACACCGCCGGGCCTGGACCGACAAGCGCCTGCACGCGGACGCCTGCTCAGGCCGGGCCGGGCCCAGCCTGGTCATCAGGTCTGGGAATCACGGGCGTCTCGTTGCCGGCGACGCGGCCCCGCACGCCCTCCAGCAGCGCGGCGATCCGCACAAAGTCGGCCTTCAGGTCGCCTGTCGGCTGCACGTACCCCACGATGCCAATGCGTTTGCGCGGCCAGTCCAGCGCGGTCACGGCAATCGGCACGTCCGCCTCCAGGGCCATGTAGTAAAAGCCGGTCTTCCAGTAGCCCGCCTGCCCCCGGCTGCCCTCCGGCGCGACAAGCAGCACGATCTCCTGTTCGCGTTCGATCACCGAGACCGCGGCGTCCACGAAATTGCCCCCGGCGCGGCGGCGGTCCAGGGCAATGCCGCCCACCGCCCGCATAAAGATCCCATGCGGAAAGCCGAACAGCTCACGCTTGCCCACCCAGTGCAGCGGAATGCGGGTGGCCCACTTCCAGAACAGTCCCGGCCAGAAATCCAGATTGCTGGTGTGCGGCGCAGCGGCGGTGACGAACTTGACCCCGCCCATCGGCGGCGGCTCCAGCACGGGCGTCCAGCCCGCCAGCCGCAGAAGAAGGAGCGACACGCGCGAACCCAGCGTGTGCGGGCGGCTCTGCCACGTTACAGACACCGGGCGAGTATAGACGCGGCGTCTGCCGGAAGTCTGTCGCGTGGTGCAGCGGGGTGGCCCGGGCTGGCACGGCGCGGCTCCCCGGGGTGACGGTCAGCCGCGCCGGTTCCTGACGCGCACCCGCACCGTCTGGCGCTCCGGTTCCCTTTGCAGGGAGGCAAGCAGCAGCGAGAAAACGATGGCCAGTCCGGCGATGACGGATTCCATACCGCAGTGTGACGAGTGACCTCTGACAGTTGAATTACGGGCGTGCTGCCCGCTCTAGCCCCACCGCATTCAGCCCCGCCGCCGTCAGCGCCGCCCCGAATTGCTCCGCCGTCACGGGCAGCACGCTCAGGCGCGCACCCTTGCGGGTCAGGGGCGAAGTCTCCCACTCGGGCAGGGCGCGGATGGTGTCCAGCGTCAGCACTTCGGGAAAGGCCTGGACGGCTTCCACTTCCACCATGCTCCAGCGCGGCTGCTGCGGGTCAGAAATGGGGTCAAAGTACGCGCTGGCCGGGTCAAATTGCAGATCATCCGTGTGCGCGGCCCGCGTGATCCGCGCCACGCCCGCAATGCCCGGCGCCTTGCTGCGCGAGTGGTAGAAGAGGCAGAGGTCGCCCACCATCATCTGCCGCAGAAAATTACGCGCCTGGTAGTTGCGGACGCCGTTCCAGGGTTCGCGGCCCACGCGTTCCAGATCGGGGTAGCCAAAGACGTCGGGTTCGGATTTGAGGAGCCAGTGGGACATGGGGGTCAGGGTAAGGCCGGAAGGGGTGGCAGGTCCCGCGTGTCGCCGTCAATTACACTCCAGGCATGAACGGCACGTTGTCCTGGAGTCTCAGGCACCCATGATTCTGGGCATCGATATGGGCGCGAGTAGCAGCAAGTGGGCGCTGTTCTCCGGCGGGGAACCCACGGCCAGAGGCGTTTACGCACCCCTGTCCGGCCACCTGTACACGCCGGAGGCCCGTGGGCGCATGACTGAGGGGCTGGCCGGCATTCGCGCCGCCATGCCCACGCCGCCCTCGGCGGTGGTGGTGGGCGTCACCGGGCTACAGAGGGACCTCGCGCCGTTGATCGAGGCCATGCTGTCGGACACCTTCGGGTTGCCCGTGGCCGCACTGCACGTCACCGACGACATGCATCTGGCCCATGCCGCGCACTTCCCGGGGGGTGGGGGCACCCTGGTGTATGCCGGAACCGGCAGCATGGCCTACCACCGCACGGCGGCGGGCAAGGTGCTGCGGGCCGGTGGCCACGGCTTTCTGATCGACGACGCGGGCGGGGCGTTCTGGCAGGGCCGGCAGGGCCTCAAGGCGGCGCTGCGCGGCCTGGACGAGGGACAGGCTGAAAGCCGGCTGGCCGCCGGCCTGTTCGGGGCCATCGGTTCCCGGCACTGGCCGGACATCCGCGCCCACGTGTACGGCGAGGGCCGCGCCGCGCTGGCTCGGCTGGCCCCCGCTGTGTACGCGGCGGCGGTGGACGGCGACCCGGAGGCCCAGGAGATTCAACGCCGCGCCGGGGCTGAGCTTGCGCGGCTGGGTCGGGCGGTGCTGAACCGCAGCGGCAGCCACGAGGTCGCGCTGTGCGGCGGCAGCTTCAATCCGCTGGTGCGGGCCGCGTTTGTGGCGCAGATCGGGGACACGCTGACGGTGCTGCCGGGGGCCGAGCCGTTGCTGGGCGCCCTGGCCCTGGCGCCCGGCCCACCCGAATCCAGAAACGTCTGAGTCCTGGCCTGTCTGAGCCCCCGCCCGCCCGCCGCTGAGCCACTGCCGGGGAAGGACACCGGAGGTTGCGTGGCTTTGCCTACCTTGCCCGTATGCGGGGCGCCCTAGACTGCGTGCGTGCGCGCTTCGCCCTGGCTTCCCGTCCTGCTGATTCTGGCGCTGGGCGCTTATCTGCTGCCTAACTGGCAGCCGAAATTCGAGCTGGTGCCCCGACAGCCGCAGGTGTCGGCCACCCTGCCCAACACGCTGCCCAAGGACACCCAGGCGCTGTTCGAGAAGGTCCGCCCCGCCACCGTGCGCGTCGAGAGCCTGGACCCCCGCACGCGCGAGGCGGGCATCGGCACCGGCTTTTTCATCAGCGAGACCGGGCAGGTGCTGACCGCCTACCACGTCGTGAGTCTGGGCACGCTGTTTCAGGTCAGCACGCTGTCGGGGCAGTCGTACCGCGCCAGGGTGACGGCCTTTGACGCGCGGGCCGACGTGGCGCTGCTGGAAGTGCAGGGACGCGGCCCCTTCCCCTTTCTGCCTCTGGCCAGCCGCGCCCCGCGTGTGGGCGAGACGGTGCTGGCGGTGGGCAACAGCGGCGGCGACTTCCTGCAACCCCGGCGTGGCCGCCTGCTGCGGCTGGACGCGGCGGCGGCCCGCGCCGATTTCCCGCAGGGCACGCTGGAGATGAACGCCCCGCTGGCCCCCGGCGACAGCGGCGGCCCGATCATCGACGGGCTGGGCAACGCGATTGGCGTGGTCAGCTACATCAGCGTGGACAGCAGCGGCATCACCCGGCGCAGCTACGCGGTGCCGGTGGTGGACGGCGACAACCTGATCACGGCGCTGCGGACCGGCGAGAAACGCGATACCCCGGTGGTGGGCATCGAACTGGACAGTTTTCACAGCGGCCTGACTGACCCGGCAGGCGGCGTGATCGCGCGGGTGGTAGGCGGCAGTCCCGCCGCCCGCGCCGGACTGCAGGGCGGCGAGTACGACGCGGGCGGCAACCTGCTGAAGCTGGGCGACACCATTACCACCGTGGACGGGCGGCGCACCCGTGACGCCAACGAGGTCATCCTCGCGCTGCGGGGCGGCGAGGTCGGCGACACCGTGACGGTGGGCTACCTGCGCGGCAACCAGCCCAGGGAAACCCGCATCACGCTGGTGGCGCGGGCCACCCTCCCCAGCCCGCGCGAATAAACCGCAGCCCTCTCTGAAGGCAGACGCTCTAAAGGGGGCCTTAGCCCGCGCCTACCCACACTTCATTCCCACACCCTAGCCTGAGAGGATGTCTAGAGCCTTCGTGAAGGAAGAGGCGGGCGCGCCCTGGACGCCACCCTCCACCCCCCGCGCCTACCGCATCGTCTGGACCGGTGACGCGGTTCCCGGCGGCCCCCAGCAGCCGGAAGTCATGCGCGAGACCGACGATCTGCTGGACGCCCTGCGCTGGCTGTCTGACCGCCCTCGTCCCGGCTTCGAGCTGCGCGACGCGGACGGCGAACTGCTGGCCACCAACGCGGCCTGAACCTGCCAGGCCTTCAGCGTCAGCTGCCTACCACACCCCTTCCAGCGTGATCCGCGCCGTGCCGGCCAGGCTTTGCCCCGGCGACAGCACCCGCATGTCCACACCGGCCACGCCCTGCGCCGCCAGATTGAAGGCGTCGGTGGCGTGTGAAACCGGTTCCAGCGCCAGGCTGCCGTCGGGCGCGGTGAAGACCACCAGGTGTGAGTAAGGGTTGTCGGCGGTCTGGACCAGCGCCCGTGGTGGCCTGCCGCCCGCTGCCCAGTCCAGCCGGACAATTCCGTCCCAGGCGGTGAAGGTCCGGTCAATCTGCCGTGTCCCGATATGGGCCGGCGTTCGGTAATCCTCCTGCGGACGGACCTCCCGGGCGCCGCCCACTGTGAGGCTGCGGCTGTCGGTGTCGTAGGTCAGCGGGGCATCAAAGGCCAGCGCCGGGTCGATGCCGTCCTGCAGGCGCTGGAAGTAGGGGTGCAGGCCCATGCCAGCGGGCATGTCGCGGGTGTCGGCGTTGGTCAGCGTCACGGTGGTGTCCAGGTGGGGACCGTGCAGACGGTATTCCACCTGGGCGGTAAAGGCCCAGGGCCAGTTGATGTCGGCGTGGTCCCGGCTGTCGAAGGTGCACACCAGATGGCTGTCCGAGGCCCGCGTGACCGTCCACGGGCGGTTGCGGACGTCGCCGTGCTGGGCCAGCCCTGCCCCGGTGTTGGGCTGCAACTGCACGTCGTGACCCTCAAAGGCAAAGCACGCGTCCCGGATGCGGTTGGAGTAGGGCAGCAGCACGAAGCTGGCGCACTGGCTGCTGGTCTGCACGGTGGTCGGGTTCACCGCACGCAGCACCGGACGGCCCGACGCGGCACGCAGGTTCAGGATGCTGGCCCCCAGGTCCGGCAGCACCTCCAGCGTCATTGCGGCGCTGGACACCGTCTCGGTGCGCCAGCTCACGCCTTACCGCGCCCGCGCATCACCTCGTGAATCAGGATGCCCGCCGCTACCGAGGCGTTGAGGCTGTCCACCTGCCCACGCGTGGGAATGCCCACCAGCACATCGCATTTCTCGCGCACCAGCCGGCGCAGGCCCTCGCCCTCCGCGCCCACCACCAGCGCCACGCGCCCGCTGAAGTCGGTCTTGGTCACGTCCTGCGCCGATTCACCGGCCGCGCCGTACACCCACACCCGGTCCTCCTTGAGGGCGTCGATCAGCCGGGGCAGGTTCTTGGTCTGCGCCACCGGCAGGTAACTGGTGGCGCCCGCCGCCGTCTTGGCCACCACCGGCGACAGCGGCGCGCTGCGGCGCTCCTCCACCACCACCCCGTGCGCGCCCAGCACCTCGGCGCTGCGGATGATGGCCCCAAAGTTGCGCGGATCGGTGATGCCGTCCAGCAGCACGATCAGCAGTTCCTCGCCCCTAGCCTCGGCGCGGTCCAGAATGTCGTCCACACTGGCCCAGGCCAGGTCCTCAACTTCAGCCATCACGCCCTGGTGGGCGGTGGTGCCGGCCAGCTGATCCAGCTCGATGCGCGGGGCAAAGCGCAGCCTGACGCCGCTCTCTCCCAGCGCGGCCTTCAGCTCGGCCACGAAACTCTCCTCGACGCCGCGCGCCACCAGCACCTCGCCCACCCGCCCATCCTTCAGGGCTTCCAGCACCGGATTCCTTCCATACAGCAACATGGGCGCAGTCTAAGGCAAGCCGGCCCCCGGCCAGCACAAGGCCCTCCACCGGGGGAGGGCCGGTGGGCGCTGGGCGGGGATTACTCCTGCGCCGGGTTCACGAAGGCGGCGCTGTCGTAGTAGGTGCGGAAGGCCCCCACCTTGCCGTCCATGATCTCGATGATGCTCACGCCCCGGTACTCGATGTCGCCGCCGTTCTTGAGCTTGCCCGTGGCGTTCCATTCCATCACGCCCTGGCCGCCGCTCTCGTGGTGGTGGGTGAATTCGCTGTGGATGGTCTCGAAATCGCTCAGGTAGCGCTCCCAGAACTCCTGCGCGCCCTCGGTCCCTGTCCAGGTCTTGCTGGTCAGGTTGTTCAGGGTGACGTCCCCGGCGTGCAGCGCCACCAGTTCGGACGGATCGCCGCTGGATTCGGCGTTTTGCAGGGCGGTCATGAACTGTTCAGTGGTGGTCATGCTTCACCAGACCATCCGGCCTGTCTGCAGAGGGTGTGACCCCTTACCTTCAAAAAGTTTGGTGAAGCTGCCCCGGCCCGGTCTGAGCTGTGTTCAGGCTGTGGACCAGGGGCCTCAGCGCGCTGCGAGCCACGCCAGCAGCTCGGCCTCGGGCAGCGGCGGGCAGACCACGTAGCCCTGCGCGGCGTCGCAGCCCAGGTCGCGCAATACGTCCAGTTGCTCGGCCCGCTCCACGCCCACCGCCACCACCTTCAGGCCCAGGCGGTGCGCCAGCTCAATGGTGGAGGCCACCAGCGTGACCACCCGCGGGTCATCGGGCAGCCGGGCGATCAGGGTGGGGTGCAGCTTGATGACGTCCAGCGGAAAGCGGATCAGTGCGCTGAGGTTGCTGCCCGCACCGTCACCGAAATCGTCCACGCACAGCCGGGCGCCGTAGCCGCGCAGCTGCTCCAGCATGTCCAGCGTTTCCTCGCTGTGGTCCAGCAGGCTGCCCGCCGTGACCTCGATGTCCGGGGCGCCGTGGGTGCGGAGCACCGGCAGCAGGCGGTCCAGACCCTCGCTGCGGCGCAGCTCTTCCAGGCTCAGGTTGACGCTGACCTGCCACGCTCCGGCCGCTGCGGACTGCCCGGCCGCGCCGGCACGCACGCGGTCCCGGCTGGCGACGGCTTCCTCGACCACCCATTCCCCGATCCGGGCGATCAGGTCACTGCGGCCCGCGGCCTCCAGGAAACTGGCGGGCGACAGCAGGCCCAGCTGAGGGTGCTGCCAGCGCAGCAGCGCCTCGGCCCCCAGCGCACGCCCGGTCCCGAGATTCAGCACCGGCTGGTACAGCAGCGTGAACTCGTGGGCCGCCAGCGCGCCGCCCAGGTCCTCTTCCAGCGCGTAGGCGTTTCTGACCCCGGCGCGCAGGGCCGGCGTGAAGAAGCCGATGCCGCCGCGCCCCTGCTGGCGGGCGTGGCGCACCGCGATCTCCGCGTTGGAGAGGATATCCTCCGCCGTTCCCCCGTCCAGCGCCGCCACCCCCAGCCCGAAGGTCAGGGCCGTCTCGCGTGGGCCGCAGCGTAGCGGGGCACTCAAGGCCCGCTGCACAGCTTCCATGGCGTCGTGGCTTTCCAGGTGGGGCAGCAGCACGGCAAAGGTGCCGCCCTCCAGCCGCGCCACCGCGCCGCCCGGTCCCCCCACCTGGTCGCTCAGGCGGGCGGCCAGACCAATCAGCAGCCGGTCACAGGCCACCCGGCCCAGGGCGGTGTTCAGGGCACCGAACCCGTCGATGTTCAGGCACACCAGCGCGCCGGGGGTCGGCGGCGTGCGGTCCATAGCCGTCAGATCCTCGCGCAGGCCGACGCGGTTGCGCAGCCCGGTCAAGGAGTCGTGGCGGGCGTCGTGGTGCATCTTGGCCTCGGCACGGCGCAGCATCGTCACGTCGCGCAGGGTCAGCAGCAGGCCGCCTCCCGCCGGCGCGGCGGCGCGGCTGCCCCCGTCCTTGCGCCCTGCCTCTGCCCCGACAGGCGTGAGGCGCAGCTCCATGTGGCGCAGCGAGTGGCCGGGCAGCGCCAGCAGCACCTCGCGGCACGACGGGGCCGGCAGACTCCGCCACTCGGGCAGGGCCAGCGGCTGCCCCTGCGGCGAGAAGACCTTGACGCCCAGCTCGCCCAGCACCCGCGTCAGCCCCAGGCCCACCAGTCGGGCGGCCTCCACCCCCAGCAGCGCCGCCGCGGGGTCGTTGATCAGCTGCGCCCGGCCCGCAGCGTCCACCAGAACGGCGGCGTCCTCGGACAACGCCAGCACCTGCGAGATCATGCCCAGCGGGGCCGGGCCGCCGGCCTGCGCGCCTGCGCTCTCGGCCACCAGCAGCCCATTCTCGGAGGACCGGCGCACGTTCAGGGTCAGCACCTCGCCGCTGGCCAGCCTCACGTCGGCCTGCGCCGGGCCGCCGCCTGCGGCCAGCCGCACCAGGTTATGAACCGCCGCCGAGGGCGCACCCTCGAAGCCGGCCCAGGCCCACAGCGGCGCGCCGACCAGCACCGGTGCCGGCTGGCCCGCCACCTGCGGGGCCAGTTCGCTCAGGCCGTGGCTGGCATGCAAGACCACGCCGGCCTCGGTCAGCAGCGCGGCGGGCGTGCGGGTGTCCAGCAGCGCCGAGACCCCCGCGGCCCGCTCGTATTCACCGCTCACATCCTGCAGGGTCAGCATCACGCCGGCGCCCCAGCCGCCCAGGTAGGGCCGGGCCTCGCCGCGCACCCAGCGCACCTTGCCGCCGGCCGTGTCTGCCTGTGCCCCCACCGGGGGCAGCGCCTCGTCGGACAGGTGCACCGAGCGGCCCGAGACCGCCCCCTGCAGCGTCAGCAGCAGCTCCGGGCGGCCCGGCAGCACCTCGGCCACCGTGCGGCCCAGCACCTCGGTGTCACTCAGGCCCAGCAGTTCCAGAAATGGACGGCTGACGCGCCGGAAGGTCAGCTCCGGCGTCAGCCAGGCCGTCGCCACCGGCAGCTGCGTGACCAGCACCTCGGCCTCGCGCACCGCGCCGTCTGGCCGCGAGGCCGCCAGCAGCATGGTCAGCACCTCCACCGCCGTGGGCGACACCGGCCCGTCCTCGCTCCACAGCAGCCCCAGCAGCTCGCCGTCGCGGGACAGCCAGGTCATCTCGCCGCCCTCCAGCCACGCCTCGGGCGGCTCCAGTTCCGGCCCGCCGTCTTCCAGGCCGCCGTCTTCCAGGCGCAACACCGCGTCGCCCACCCGCGCCAGCAGCGCTGCCTGCGGCGCGTGGGCACGCAACAGATCGCTCAGGGCCGTGAACAGCGCCGCGTTGGGCTGGAGGGCGCCGGGCGGGGCCGGGCTGGTCTGGAAGGTGGCCGGAGCGGATTTGGACAGGGAGTGAGTCACGCTGAAGTTACCTCGCGTCCACAGACGCTGTGAATTATTGGGTCCTGACAGGCAAACGCAGCACGCAGGGGGCGGCAGGAAAAGCAGAGGCGAGAAGAATCGCAGGGGCAGCCGCATGGGGAAGGCCGCAGGCAGGGATCACCTGGGTGCCATCCTGCCACCCGAACTCTTACCCCAATCATTCAAGAAAACGCGTTAGACACGCGTGCCGCTGACCCACCGTGCAGCAAGTGAACCGGGGCTCAGGCGGAAAGGCCCAGCCACACGGGCCCCCTGCCTGGCCGCCTCCCCCTGCTTCCGATTCCCGCCGCCGTCCAGGCGCGGCTTTTCCATCCAGACGCCGTCATTCAGGCGTGTCGCTGCGGCTCTCCCATGAACACGGCCGCCGTGCGCCCGGAAGAAGGAGCCAGGGCACGACAGGAGCCACCACTGCCCTTCTCAGGCCAGTGCCTGGAGCTGGTCAGCGGTCAAAGGTCAGGGGCAGGCACGGTTCTGGCCGCTTGCCTCCTGCCGGGGGCCAGCGCTCAGGCCTGCCAGCTCTCCTCTTTCCAGGCGGCGGGCCACACCAGATAGATGCCCGTGTCGCTGGGGGAACTGGCGGCCACCAGCCTGCCCACCTCGGCAGCGTCCGGCTCGTCGATCACCCGCGTGAAATCGGAACTGTTCAGGACCGTCTCGCGCACCATCCACTCGCGTTCCTGCGCCCAGTGCACCAGCTGCACCAGCGCCTCCATGCCCGGCCGCCCGAAACGCGGCCCGAAGGCGGTGGCCACCACCGTCGCCACGGAACCCACGATCAGCACCGCCGCGTAGCCTGCGCGGTCGCGCTCGCCCTGGCGGTCCGTTACCAGAATCAGCTGGCCCGCCGGCCCCCCCGCGCCACCCGACGGGTGCTGCTCCAGATGGGCCAGAACGGCATTCAGGGTCTCTTGCGGCGCCCCGGGGAGGCCCAGCGGATCGGCAATTTGCATGGGCGCAGTGTAGCGAAGAAGCAGTGTGTCCAGCGCTGACGCCCTGTCAGGCGGGGAAAACGCGACGTTTCGCACCGCTCCCGTCTGTTGCGCCGCCCCACGGACAGGACGCGGGCAGAAAGCCTGGGCTCAGCGCAGGCTGAACATCATCGCCACGTGCGCCCCGGTGCCGCCCAGCACGAACAGGTGCCAGATCTCGTGAAAGCCCCAGTGCCGCCAGAAGCCCTGCTCGCGCGGCCTGATCAGCCGGGTTCCGTAGACCAGTGCCCCCAGGGTGTACAGCACGCCTCCGGCGGCCAGCCAGAAAATGGCAGCGGCAGGCAGGTTGCGGACCAGTTGCGGCAGGAAGATCACGGCTAGCCAGCCCATCCCCACGTACAGCAGCGTGCTGACCCAGCGCGGCAGACGCATGGTGACCAGCTTCAGCACGATGCCGGTCAGTGCAATGCCCCACACCACCCACAACACCACGCTTTGCCACAGGCCATGCAGCCCGAAGTACGCGATGGGCGTGTAGCTGCCCGCGATCAGCAAGAAGATGCCCGCGTGGTCCAGTTTCCGCAGCCACAGCATGCTGTGCTCGCTGCGGCCAAACGAGTGGTAGCTCGCGCTGGCCGAATACAACGCCACCATGCTGACGCCGAAAACCACGAAGGGCCACAGCGCCAGCCCGCGCGAGTGCGCCCACCACAGCAGTGGCCCCAGCACGATCAGCGCCGCCACGGCGCCGGCCCAGTGGGTCAGGGCGTTCACCGGTTCACGCGGGGCGAGCAGGAGGCGTCTCATATCCCCAGGCTACGCCTCCTGCCCGCAGGCTTGGTGGTCCGGGACGCAGTTCATACGGATTCCGTCTGTTTCGTTAACAAACCGGGAGGGCGCCGGTTTGCCAACTCCACTCCCGGAATCCGTTCTACCCGTTCTCGCTTCGTTCGGATTTTCATCGTTTTGCAAACGATTCAATCGGAGCCCGTATCAGACGTGGCCGCGGTGGTCAGCCGCTTTCTGCCCCGCCCTCCTGGGTGGCCGCCCACAATGCCAGCACCTCCTGCGCCTCGTCGGCGTGCATCTGCTCGACCAGGGCGCCGCCAAAGGTCACCACGCTCTTGCCAGCGGAGCGGCCCTCGGCCCAGGCGGCCAGCAACGCGCGGGCCTGCTGAACCTCCTCTTCAGTCACGCCGTAGGCCGCATTGGCCGGGCCAAGCTGGTCCGGGTGGATCACAGTCTTCCCGGCAAAGCCCAGGGCGCGGCCCTGCGCGCATTCGCGGGCAAACCCTGCCGGGTCACGCACGTCGTTGAACACGGCGTCCAGCGGCAGCTTGCCGTGGGCGCGGGCGGCCAGCACCACCGCCGACAGGGCATGCAGCAGAGGTAAGCGGTCCGGGTGCGGGCGCGTCCGCAGGGCGCGGGCCAGATCGTTGGCCCCCACCAGCAGGCCCGCCACCCCCGGCACGGCGGCGATGGCCGGGGCGTTCAGCACGCCTGCGGGCGTCTCAATCATGGCCCACAGCGGGCGGCCCAGCGACAGTTCGGAGGCGGCGCGGGCGTCTTCCACCTTGGGCAGCACCAGACCCGACGCGCCCGACAGCAACGCCATCTCGCGGTCCTCGTGTTCCCAGGGGGTGCCCTGCCCGTTCACCCGCACCAGCACCGGCACGCGCCAGCCGCCGGCCAGCAACGCCGCGCGCACGTTGGCACGGGCTTCGGCCTTGTGTTCGGGGGCCACAGCATCTTCCAGATCCAGAATCACGGCGTCGGCGGCCAGGCCGCGGGCCTTCTCGATGGCGCGGGGCTTGTCGCCCGGCACGTACAGCATGGAACGCAGAGGGCCAGAGACCGCGTGATCAGTCATCGCTGCCCATCCGTGCCGCCAGCGCCCAGCCGCTCAGCAGGGCGGCCTCCACGCGCGGGCCGTGACCATCGGGCGTGAAACCGTCGCCACACAGCCCCAGACCGTACGGAGCGTGCCACAGGCAGGGGCCGGGCGCTCGGCATTCAGGTGTGGCGTAGCGCCAGCGGTGGGCAAAGGCGTGAACTGGCCGGAGTTCCTGGCCCAGCACCCCGGCCGCTGCCGCCAGCAGTTCGGGCAGGACCTCGTCCGAGCGGCGTTCCAGGTTGGCGCGGGACCACGCCGCCGAGGCCTGCAACATCAACGCGGGCGGGTGATCTCCGGCACGCTTGGTGTGTTCGCGGGCGATCCAGTCCAGCACCGGGTGGCCGCGCAGGCTCAGGGCCGGCCAGTCGGCCCCGGTGTCCTGCTCCAGCACCACACCCGCCGCCCAGCACGGGGCGTACTCCACGCGGCGCAGCGTCGCGGCGGTCGCCTGCAGATCTCCCAGACCGTCCCTACCCAGCTCCAGCAGCAACGGCTCCAGCAGGGCCAGGGCCTGCGGGGCGGGAAGGTTCAGCACCAGCCGCGCGGCCTCGCCCGCCACGCCGTCACGCGAATGCACGCGCCAGCCGCCGGGCAGACGTTCCAGGCTGCTCACCTCCAACCCGGTCTGCACGTCCAGCCCCCGCGCCAGCTCGCGGCCCAGGGTGCTCATGCCCAGGGGCGGGGCATAACGCGGGTGGCCGTCCGGCGGCGGCGGCGCAATCTGCCCGTCCTCCCAGGCCGCAAACCCCTGCGCCCACACGCGGTTCCAGCCGGCGGTCACGCCGCCCTCGGCCAGCGCCACGGCGCGGGGATGCCGGGCGGTGAAGTAGCGTGCGCCGTGATCCAGCCGGGCCTCCGGCGGCGGCGTGCGGCGGGTGGCGGCGCGGCCTGAGACCCCACGCGACTTGTCCAGCACGCGCACCGTCTGGCCCCGGCCCCGCAGGTCATGGGCCAGCGCCAGCCCGGCCAGCCCGGCCCCCACCACCAGCACGTCCGGCTTAGCAGGCATGGGCCGCGCCTTTAGGCCGGACAGGACGCGCAGCGCCTGACACCAGCAGGAAAGGCAGCAGCGCCAGCAGGAACTTCATAGGCCGTTTCATGCTGCCCAGGGTAACGCGCCATGCTCTAGCCTGCTCGCATGAATTACGCCGATCTGCTGGGACTGACCGTGCTGGAAGCCGCGCCGCAGCGCACTCGCGTCCGCGCCCAAGTCACGGCATCGGGCCTGAACATGCACGGTACCGCCCACGGCGGCCTGATCTTCAGTCTGGCTGACGAGGCGTTCGCGGTGATCAGCAATCTGGAGGCGCAGGCGGTGGCCGTGGACACCCACCTGAGCTTCTTCCGCGCCGCAACACCCGGAGACGAACTGGTGGCCGTCGCCACCCCGGAACGCGTGGGCCGCACCCTGGCAACGTACCGGGTGGAGGTCCGGCGCGGCGAGGAGGGCGAGGTGCTGGCACTGTTTATGGGGACAGTTTCCAGGCGGGTGCGGGAGGGTCAGGCGAGCTGATACGGGCTCCGATTGAATCGTTTGCAATAACGATGAAAATCCGAGCGAAGCGAGAACGAGTAGAACGGGTTCCGGGAGTGGAGTTGGCAAACCTGCGCCCTCCCGGTTTGTTAACGAAACAGACGGAATCCGTATGAGACTTATTCAGGGCGGTGGTGCTGGGCCGGACGGCCCTGGGCATCTTTCCAGCACGCCCAGCCGTTGCGAGACGCGCCGGAGATATCCATAGCAGCTGCACTGGGACTCTTATAGGTCACGTCTTGGACGTATTCCAGCAGCTCGGCGCTCCTCTCAACGAGCTGCCCAGCCTTCGTGTAACCCTGCCTGCGGCCCCGAATTCCCCTCGCATTGGTTCCGCTCTCACCCAGCACGCGGTTCAGGGCTGTACTTCCCGCCTGCACGGTCCAGGTTCCATCAGCAGGCCGGTAGATGGCGTGGGCCTCGGCCCCGAGAAGGCAGTACGTGAAGTGAATTTCCCGGGGCAGATGAACAATTTTCGTCTGCGACGGCACACCCAGCAACACGTCGCGCTCGGCTTCGGTGATGGTGCCGAGTTGCGCCGCCAGCCTGACCGCACTCTCGAAGGAGCCAATCTCGTGTTCTTGCTGAAAGGCCTGCACCAGTGGCGTCTTCTCCTTCAGGATGCGGGCCGCGTCCAGCCGTTGCTGCTGGCAGTTCTTGATGTTCTGCACGGCGTCCGCAAAACCGTCGACGCGCCACATCTCCGCGTCCAGCAGGGCCGCCAGATCGTCGGCGAAGGTGTGGCCCTCCTGACCCAGTTCCAGTTTCAACGCCACCCGTTCTTCCCAGCGGCCCGGCAGATGCTCGTCTATAGCGATCCACACGCGCCCGTTGGTCACGATGGCCCAGCGCGTGCCTTCGTTGACGGCGTATGTAGACGCCTGCTGGAACTGCGGCGCCCCCAGCGTGACGTTCATGCCCTTGATTTCCAGGGCGAACCTGCCTGTCCCGGCGCGAATCAGAAAGTCCGAACGGTTGCCCGTGGCATTGGTTTCCTCCGGCACCACCTCTGCCGGATTCCAGATGTCGAATCCGGCAGCGTGCAGCACCCGTAGCACAATCGCCTGACGGACAATGGCCTCGCCGGGATTGGGGCTCTGGGCAAGCCACGCGCCGATGGCCGCCACTGCCTCCCGAATCCGCTCCTGAATGCCTGACATCTGCGGGCGAGTTTAGCAGCGGCGCAGCTGTAACCGCACGCTATTTCCCGCCCAGCATGTGAGGCTGAGGCCGTGCTCGCGCAGGGAGGCGCTCGGCCAGATCAAGGGTCTCCTGCCTGGGGATATGTCGCCAAATTCCGTATCAACCTCGAAATTTATTGAAGGGAAAGGCATGTTCCCTGCCGGGTGAGCGTCGAATCCTGTTCAGGCCGGAACTATCCCTTCTCGGCGAGATGTCATAAGGATGAAACACAGAAAATCCGGACACCCTGAGGATGCCCGGAAACGTTGGAACCGTTAGAGAGGAGGCTTAGCGCAGAACTTTCAGGGCCTTGAGGATGGCGATCAGAATCACGCTGCCAACCACGCCCCAGATGATGCTCCAGAAGCTGAAGCCATCGCCCGCTACTGTCGCGCCGCCGATGTTCAGCAGTCCGCCGAAGATCCATGTGGCGAGCAGTGCGCCCACGATCCCGATCAGAATGTTGGCGATTGCGCCCTGCTGTGCGTTGGTGTTCATGATCATGCTTGCCAGCCAACCGCAGAGTGCACCTACCAGAATAGTAATGATCCAACCCATGTTCGTGACCCCCTTTCAAAGTCGTTAGATTTCCAACGTTGAATACTCGTTGTGGGTGAAGCATGAAACTCGGCACAGCCACCAAATGCAGCCAAACATACTTTCTGAAGATGGCGCAAAGGTGGATTAACTGACTATTCAAGTCCGCTTAAGCCATCTTCTCAGAAATCTATACTCTGCCACTCATTTCTGATGTTGCCTTGACGTTCCGGGGGATGGGCGCGGAGCGCAAACAGTGCCGGAGGCACCGGCATTTGTCTTGCCCTCGCGGCACTTTCCAGCCTACGGACGTTTAGCATGGGCGCATGTGTCTGTCTGGCCCAGTGTGGCCCTGCTCTTTATCTGGAGGCCCCACCGTGCTGCCTGCACTGTTTCGGGTAGACGGCCCCGCATGACCGCCTTCACCGTGCGTGCTCCGGCCAGCAGCGCCAACCTAGGACCGGGCTTTGACAGCCTGGGTCTGAGCGTGCCGCTGTACACCACCCTGCGCGTCTCTCCAGGCAGCACAACCCAGGTGGTGCCGCTGGGACCGGGGCTGGAGGGCACGCCCGCCGACGAGAGCAACTATGTGTATCAGGCGATGCTGCTGGTGGCACGGCGCACTGGCCTGATGCTGCCGCCCGCCCGCATCGAGATCAGCAGCGAGGTGCCGCTGGCCCGCGGCCTGGGCAGCAGCGCCGCCGCCCTGGTGGCCGGCATCGTGGCCGCCAACGAGTTGCTGGGCCGCCCGCTGGACAGCGGCGCCGTGCTGGACGTGGCTGCCCGCGAGGAGGGCCACCCCGACAACGTGGCTCCGGCGCTGTTCGGCGGCATCGTGGTGGCGACGCTGGACAAGCTGGGCACGCATTACGTGCGGCTGGACCCGCCCGCGAATCTGGGCGTGACCGTGCTGATTCCAGACTTTGAACTCAGTACCAGCAAGGCCCGCGCCGTACTGCCGCGCGAGTACAGCCGGGCGGACGCTGTCCACGCGCTGTCGCACGCTGCGCTGCTGGCCGCCGCCCTGTCCCAGGGGCGACTGGACCTGTTGCGGCACGCCATGCAGGACTACATTCACCAGATCTGGCGGGCGCCGCTGGTGCCGGGGCTGAGCGATATTCTAGAGGACGCCTGGCGGCACGGGGCGCTGGGGGCTGCGCTGTCCGGCGCGGGGCCGACGGTGTTGTGCTTTCACGACACCCGCGAGGGCACCGCGCCGTTGCACACCTACCTGAACGGCGTGATGGCGAAGAACGGCCTGACCGGCCAGGTCATGGACTTCCCGATTGACACCCAGGGCACCCTGGTCACCAGGAGCTGAGCAGCGTCTTTCCTATTTCATGCCCTCGTTGCCCGTCTGCTTGATCTGCTCCATCTTCCCCATTGCCTCCAGCCAGTCGTGCTCGCCGATGGCGCTTACGTCCTGACCCGCGTAACCTTCGGCCAGCACCTCGCGCATGGCCTCGGCCTCGCGCAGGCTGGTGGCCTCGCGGCCCATGCGGTCCAGGATGGGATCCAGGCTCATCGTGCGGCTGATTTGCATGCCTCCACGCTAGCGGGGCCGGGGCGGACCGGCGTGAGGACACGGCGGCAGGTTCTTTAGACGCGGGCCGCAGGGCTGGATGGTCCGAACGGCAGAATGCTCTAATCTGCGGCCATGTGGATGTCATCACGGGCCAATGCCGTGCCGGGCAGCGTCTTTGCGCTGATGGACGCGGCGAAAAGCCGGGCGCGGGCGCGTGGGCTGCCGGTTATCGACCTGAGCATCGGCAGCAGCGATCAGTCGCCGCCGGAAGCGGTACTGGAGGCCTTGCGCGGGGCCACCCGCGACCCGCTGACCTACCGCTATCCGCTGTTCAGCGACACCGCGCCGCTGCGGGAAGCCGCCGCCGCCTACCTGCTGCGCCGCTTCGGGGTGGGGGTGGACCCGGACACCGAGGTCCTGCCCCTGATCGGCGCCCAGGAAGGGCTGGCCCACCTGCTGCTGGCCGTCACCGATCCCGGCGACACGCTATTGCTGCCGGATCCCGGTTACCCGCCGTACCTGGGCGCAGCGGCGGTGGCCGGGCTGAGAACCGTCCCGCTGCCGCTGCTGACCGAACGCGGCTTTCTGCCTGATCTGGACGCAGTTTCTGCCAGTGTCCACCCCCGCGCCCTGCTGCTGAACTACCCCAACAACCCGACCTCGGCGGTGGCGGACGCGGCCTTTTTTCAAGAGGTGGTGGAATGGTGCGGGGCACGCGGCACCCTCCTGATTCACGATCACCCCTACGCGGAGCTGACGTTTGGCGACTACCGCGCCCCCAGCGCCCTGGAGGCGGGCATACACGGCGTGGTCGAAGTGCACTCCTTGAGCAAGACGCACCACATGGGCGGCTTCCGGGTGGGCTTTGCTGCCGGGGACGCCGGGGCCATTGCCGCGCTGGCGCGCGTGAAGGGTGCGGTGGACTTCCACGCGTACCTGGGCATCCAGCGGGCCGCCGCCCTGGCGCTGGGCCTGCCGGACGCGGTGGGGCGCACCGGGGCCGCTGTCTTCCAGGCCCGCCGTGACGCGCTGGTGCCGGCCCTGCACACCCTGGGCTGGGAGGTGCAGTGGCCCCAGGCCAGCATGTACGCCTGGGCGCGGGTGCCGGGACTGACCGACAGCGTGGCCTACGCGGTTCGCGCCGCCGAGGACTGCGGCGTGGTGGTCAGCCCCGGCCGGGCCTTCGGGGAACGCGGCGAGGGCTTCGTGCGTTTTGCGCTGGTGCAGCCGCCCGAGGTGCTGGTGGAGGCGGCGCGGCGGCTGGCCGGGGTTGGGGTGGCGGAAGCCGTCGTCAGCACACGGTAACGCCGCACCCTATCCCGCCGGGACGCCCGGCCCGCGCTCGATCACGCTCAACCCCGCGAACTTGAGCAGCAGACGCTTCTGGCCCACGCCGGGGAAATACACCAGCACCTCGCGCCTGTCCCCCTGATGGAAACCGCCCATGAACACGCCGTCGCCGAATTTGGCGTGGCGCAGCCGCAGCGGCTGGGTGCTGCTGACCGCCCGTTGCAGCTCACGGCTGGGAATGCCCAGGCGGGCGCTGACCTCGGGCAGGGACAGGCCGTGCAGGTCCAGCAGTTCCCGCGCCTGCAGCGGCCACGATGGGGCCAGTTCGGGGACGGGGTCAGGGGCGGCGGCCTGCGCTTCCGGCGCGGCCTGCACGCCCAGCACCCCCTCCAGAAACAGCCGGGTGGCGTGCTTGTCGGTGGGGCGGCGCTCCCCGCTGGGCAGGTACGGGGAATAGCAGCGCGACACCGCAATGCACTCGTAGCAGCCTTCCGGGTTCTTGCAGCAGGGCTTGGAACACAGCGCCAGGGCGCGGGCCAGCAGGTCGTCCAGTTGCTCGTAGGCACGGCGCGACACGCCCAGGCCGCCCAGCCAGTCGTCGTACAGGAAGAAGTAGGCATCGTGGCCGCCCCGGAATGCCCCGGCCAGATCGTTGTCGTCGCAGGCCACCCGCTCTGGCGTGACCTTTTGCAGCAGGTGCTTGAGGGTATGGGCCACGGCGCTGGGCCGCTCGGTGGCGCGGGGGTCCAGCCCGATTTCCAGCGCACTGGTGCGGAACGGTGGCAGCTCGGTGGGCGCGTCGTACAGGTGTTCGGACAATTTATGGTCCTGCATGCGGTCCTGAATGCGGCCCCCGCAGCGGGCGCAGGTGCGTTCGGCGGGCCCGGGATCGCGGTCGCAACCCACACACACGCGCTCAAAGACTTGCCGCAGCATCTGGTAGCCGGTGTAGCGGCGGCGGATGCTGACCTCGCCGTGTCGGTACGCCAGCGGCCCGCGCCGCTGCCACGGGGTCATCTGGCCGGGCGTGACCTCGATGCTGTACAGCCCGCGCGTGAACAGGTTCTCGGCGCTGAATCTCTCCACAATGATCGCGGTGCCGGCGGGGTGCTTCTCCCAGTGCAGCACCTTGTAGCCCTGGCCGTCCAGGGTGAACACCGCGCCCTCGTGCTTCTCGGTCAGGGCGTAGTGCTGGCTGGGCGATTCCAGCGGGGCGTCCAGCGCTTTTGCGCCCAGCCGTTCCCAGTCGGCGGCCTCCACCACGGCGTATTTCAGGCTGCCCTCGCCGCGCAGGTTCCAGTATTTCTGCGCTTCCACGGCGGCGGGGTGCGGCCCGCGCAGACCTGCCGCGCCGTACTCCTCGTTCTGGCGGGCGCGGTGCCGGGGCGACAGATACGGGTTGGCTGCCTCCACCACCGCCTTCTCGATCGGGCCGGTCAGCAGTTCCAGAAAGTTGCCGGAGTTGCTGTAAAAGGCGTCGGCGGGTTGCGGCACGCCCTGCTCGTTCAGCGCGGGCAGGTACAGCACCAGCCCCGGCGCCACCCGCCCGGCGCGGCCCGCCATCTGCCGGAAGGCCATGCGCGAGCCTGGATAGCCGTCGATGATCACCACCTCCAGGTCCCCGATGTCCACCCCGGCCTCCAGCGCGTTGGTGGCGAACATCACGCCGCTCCCCGCGCGGCGGAACTCGGTCAGGCGGCCCTCGCGGTCGCTGGTGCCGGCCATGTACAGGTGGGCGTGCCTGGCGTACTGCGGCTGGGCGCGGTAGGTGCCGTACAGCCGCGCGGCCCGGCTGCGGCCCCGGAAAAAGGCCAGCACCTTCAGGTCGTAGCGCTGAGACGCCTCCATCACGGCGTTCCAGAAGCGGCGAGGCTGGCCCCGGTGGTCCGCCAGATAGAAGCGTTTGCCGGGCCGGGCCGCGCCGGATTCCGAGACCTCCACCGCGTCCACGCCGATCAGTTCGCGGGCGAATTCGGCGGGGTTGCCGATGGTGGCGGTGCTCAGCACCACCTGGGGACTCGCCCCCAGCGCCCGCGACAGCTCCAGCAGGCGGCGCAGCAGGCCCGCCACCTCCGAGCCAAAGCCGCCCCGGTAGGTGTGGGCCTCGTCCAGCACGATAAACGACAGGTTCTTCAGGAACTCGCGCACGCGGGGGTGGGTCAGGGACCAGTGCAGCTTGTCGGGCGTGGCCGTGACCATCCGCACACCGTCCGCGAAGGCGTCGGCGGCCTGTGCGCTGCTCTGGAACGCGCCGATGTCCCAGCCGAAGCCGCCCTTCTCTTTGAAGGTCAGCAGCTTGTCGCGCTGGTCCTGTCCCAGCGCCACGAGTGGATACACGAACAGCGCCGTTGCATGTTTATCCCGCTCCAGCCGGTCAAAGACGGCGGGGAAAAAGGCCCCGGTCTTGCCGCTGGCCGTCGGCGTGGTCACGATGACATGCCGGCCCTCGTGCATCAGGCGGTACGTCTCGGCCTGGTGGGCGTACACCTGCCCGAAGCCGAAGCCGCGCGCCACCGCCGGGCTCCAGCCCAGTTCACCCACCCCCACGGTGCAGGCCGGGGCGGCCTCTTCCTCATGCAGCCGCGCCGCGCCGCCGCCCAGGGTGTCGCGCAGAAACCCCTCCAGGCGGGCAAATGGGGAACGGGCGGGCAGCATCGCGGCTCAGTCTAGGCGGGTTGTACGCGGGGAAAAGTGCGCGGGGAAAGGCTCGCCCCGCCTACGCGTCGTCCTCCTCCGCCTGTGCATCGTCTGACTGTGTTCCGTCCAGAGCTGCGCCATCGGCCCAGTCCCCGGCCAGCACGGCCCGCACGGCCTCAATGCGGTCCCGGCACTGCGCGTAGGCCTCGCGGGCCTCCTCCAGCAGCGGCAGAACGCGGTCCAGATCGGCCTCGCCGGTTTCGAGTTCGGCGGCGATGCGCGACAGCCGCGCGTAGGCGTCGCGGTAGGCGGTGGATGTATCGGCGCTCATGGCCCCACATGCTAGCGCCCGCTAGGCTGCGGCATGGCCCCGCCCACTGACTTCAAGCACTTTGACCTGACGGCCCTGCCCAACTCGGCGCGATACAAGCTGCTGACCGCCACCGTCGTGCCGCGCCCGATTGCCTGGGTCTGCACGCTGGGCGCGGACGGCGTGCCGAATCTGGCCCCCTACAGCTTTTTTGGGCTGATGGGCTCCGATCCGCCCATCGTGACCTTCGCCCCCGGAGACCGCGCCGACGGCACCCCCAAGGATACGGCGCTGAACATCGGGCCGGGCGGCGGGTTCAGCGTCAATCTGGTCAGCGCGGCGCTGGCGCAGGTCATGAGCGACAGCGCCACCGATTTCCCGCATGGCATGGCGGAGGTCACCCAGCTGGGCATCGAGCTTGAGCCGGGCGTCCGCATCACCGTGCCGCGCGTGCGGGCCAGCCCCGCCACGCTGGAATGCGTGGAGGTGCAGACCGTACAGATTGGGAACACCCGCATCATCCTGGGCAAAGTGATTGGTCTGAGCCTGCGCGCCGACGCCGTTCTGAACGAGGAAAAGCATTACGTGGACACGGCGGCACTGGACCTGATCGGGCGCATGGGGGGGCGCGGCGGCTACACCCGCACCCGCGACGGCTTCGAGATCGCGCGGACGACGTATGCCGAGTGGCAGGCGCGGGAAGGACTGGAGGACTGAGACGAATTGCGGTTCTTAGCCCACCGGCTCGCCGCCTGCCCGGACGCGGTGGTTGTCGGCCCACAGGTAGCGGGCGGCCAGCGTGCGGTACGGCGTCCACCCGGCCAGCACCTCGTCGGCGGGCATGTCCGGATACAGCCGCGCCAGCCCCTGCCGCAGCGCCAGATCGCCAAGGCTGAACACGTCGGAGCGGGCCAGGGCGAACATCAGGAACATCTCGGCGGTCCAGCGCCCGATGCCGGGCAGCGGCAGCAGCGCGGCGATCACCGCCTCGTCGGGCAGCGTGGCGATGTGGACAAAGTCCACCGTCCCGGCCTGCTCGGCCCCGGCAATGGCCTTCACTGTCCGCACCTTGGCCCACGACAGCCCCACCGCACGCAGCTCATCGCCGGGCGTCTGCAGCAGCGCCCTGGCGTCCAGGGTGCCCAGCCGGTCGAGCAGGCGGGCGTGGATGCTGGCGGCGGCCTTCACGCTCAACTGCTGGCCGTTGACGCTGCGGATCAGCGTGCCGAACGGGCCAGGGGTGGGCGCCAGCACCGGCAGGTCGCCGTTGTGGGCGATCAACTCACGCATGGTGGGATCGCCGCTCAGGTGGGCGGCCGCGTCGGCGTGGTGGAGCAGCGGGAAGGAAGTGGGCATGGAGGTATTCAAACGCATTTTCCCATGCATCCTCCGCAACAGGTCAAGACCGAATGGCCCCACAGTCACAAAGAGATCAGCCGTATCCCCCACCATGAACGCATGAACCGTTTCCTCTCCCCCACCCTCTGCCTCGCTGTGTCCGGCCTGCTGCTTGCCTCCCCGGCTCTGGCCCAGACCCAGATCGGCGGCGTGACCCTGACCCCGATCAAGCCGGCAGCCACGGCCCCGGCCACCGCTTCCAGCACATCCAGCAGCGATTACGACGCTACGTCCATTCCCAGGGGCTACCGCGAGGTCCGGGGCCGCGTCACTGGCCCCAGCGAGGGCCTGCGCCTGCCGGCGGGCAGCCGGATCATGCTCAGCCTGGTGGACCTGACGGCGGCAAAAGCCCTGGTGGACATCGAGTTCGGCACTTCACGTCTGTCCACGCCGTACCAGATGGTCTACAACCCGGTGCGACTGAACAGCACGCATAGGTACGCTGTTCGCGCCGTGGTTGCTGACAAGAAGGGCAAGGTTCTGTTCCGCAGCGCGGACGTGCCCCTGCCGGACGGCCAGCGGGTCACGCTGAACGTGCCGGTGACCAACCGCTGACCCCCGGAAAAAACGGAGGCGGAACGCTCATGAACCGAGCGCTCCGCCTCCGTTTTTTCCCCTCCCGTCTTTAGCGGGTTTCGGTCAGCGTGAAGCTGCCGCTGCCGCGGTAGGCATAGACCTCCCAGCGGTAGGTGCCGCTGCCCGCGCTGTAGGTGACGCTCTCGCTGCTGCTCGAACCCTGGCTGGAGGCCACGTCCACCCAGCTGCTGCCGCTCTGTTTCTGCAGGTACAGGTCAAAGTCTGTGCCGCTGGGACCGCTCAGAACGCCCTTGATGGTGCCGCCCGCGTAGCTGAAACCGGTGCTGAACACGCTCTGGCGGGAGCTTACCGAGCCCGTGTAGGTGGTGGTGCCGCCGGTGGGTGGGGGTGGGGTGGTGCCGCCCGCCGCGCCGGTGTACAGCAGCTTGTTGGGGCTGCCGGTGCCCGCACTGCTGACCTTGCCCGCCGTGGTGTTGCCCAGCAGCGTGCTGGTGACGCTGGCGGTGCTGGCCCCGGCGTTGGCCGCCAGGATCAGGGCCACCGCGCCCGCCACATGCGGGGAAGCCATGCTGGTGCCGCTGATGGTGTTGGTGGCGCTGGTGCTGCCGATCCAGGTGCTGGTGATGTTGCTGCCCGGCGCGAACAGGTCCAGGCACGAGCCGTAGTTGCTGTAGCTGGCCCGCGCGTCGGTGTTGGTGGTGGCTCCCACCGTGATGGCGCTCGCAGCGCTGGCCGGGGAGACATTGCAGGCGTTCTGGTTCTCATTGCCGCCGGCCACCACCATCACCAGGTTCTGGGCCGCCGCGTTGTTCACCGCATCGTTGACCGCCTGGCTGAAGCCGCCGCCCAGGCTCATGTTGGCCACGGCAGTGCCGGACTTGTTGTTCAGCGCCCAGTTCACCCCCGCGATCACGCCGGAGTTGGTGCCGCTGCCGCTGCAGTCCAGCACTTTCACCGCCACCAGTTGCACGCCCTTGGCAACGCCCCAGGTGGAGCTGCCCACCGTGCCGGCGACATGCGTGCCGTGGCCCTGGCAGTCGCTGTTGTTGCCGTCGCCGGTTGTGTTGGTGCCCCACACCGCCCGCCCACCGAAGTTGGTGTGCGAGGTGTTGATGCCGGTGTCGATGATGTACGCCTTGACCGCGCTGGCGGTGGTGGAGTACGTGTAGGTGCTGTCCAGCGGCAGGTCGCGCTGATCGCTCCGGTCCAATCCCCAGGTGGCTCCACTCTGGGTGGCGCTGGCGCGCATCACGCCGTCCTGCTCGATGTACTTCACGTCAGGGTTGGCCTGCAAGCGGCTGAGGTTCTGGGCGCTCAGGCGCGCCGAAAAGCCGTTCAGGGCCTGAGAGTAGATGTTCTGGATGGTGACGCCCTGCGGGTCCAGCCCCAGACCGCGAACCAGCCCGCCCGCGCTCTGGGCCGTCAACGCCTGGGCCGTCATGCTGCTGGCCCCCTGGCTCAGGACCACGATGTATTGCCCCTCAATCGCATCGGGATTGTTCGTGCCCAGCAGGGGGGCGCCGGTGCGGCTGCGCTCCGAGGCCGCTCCTGCCCCCAGGGTGACTTCCGGGGCGGGCGTGGCCGCGTTGCTGGCCGCCGTGTTCTGCACAGGGGTCTGGCTGCCGCAGGCGGCGAGGGAAAGGGTAAGCAACAGCAGGCCAACAGTGGTGCGTCCATTCATGCAAAACCTCCAGAGAACTTCCCAAAACACGGCCAACACAGGACATCAGACGCCGTCCCTCACAACCGAGGGAGGTTCTAAAACAGACCCGAATGAACGTTTAGGAATTGGAGAAATCATAGGGGCGGGAGTGGACCCATGGTGTGAAATACCCGACGCACATTGATTTCACAACACTCATTAATGGATGCTACAGGAAAGCCGTTACAAAGCGACCTTCATGTAATTTTATTCAGTTTCACTGTATATCTTCACATGTCTAAAGCTCAAGTTGGACAGAAAGCAGTTCCTTAGGGGGCAGCCAGGACAGGAGTCTGTACCCTGACTGGCTGAAGGTCACCGCTACAGGTTCCAGCCCCCCGCCACCTCCAGCTCCTGCCCGGTCACGTAGTCGCTGGCGCGCACAAAATACAGCGCAGCGTCCACGAGTTCGGCCACCGTGCCTGCCCGGCCGGCAGGAATCTCGCGCAGCGGCTGCGACACGCTGGTCTCAATCACGCCGGGGCTGACCACATTGACGCTGACGCCGCTGCCAGCCAGTACAGAGGCCAGCGAGCGCGACAGTTGCAGCACGCCGGTCTTGGCAATCACGTACGGCACGATGCCGGGCCGGGCGGTCAGGTTGTGCGCGCCCGCGTAGCCCAGGTTGACGATGCGCCCGAAGCCCGCCGAGCGCATCAGCGGCGCGGCCTCCTGACAGGTGGCGAAGGTGGAGGTCAGGTTGCTGCCCAGCATCTCGGCCCACTCGGCGTCGGTGGTCTCCAGCAGCGGCCTGTTGACGTAGTTGCCCACGTTGTTGACCAGCACGGCCAGCGGTGACCCGGCAAAGGCGGCATGCGCCCGGCGCACCAGCTCACGGGCCTGCGCGGGGTCAGTGAGGTCCGCCTGCAGGGTCACCGCCCGCACGCCCAGTTCCTCGCAGAGCCGCGCGGTGTCCTCCGCCTGCGCCGCGCTGCCCCGGTAATGCACCGCGACGTTGTGGCCCTCTTCGGCCAGCGCCAGCGCCAGCGCCCGCCCGATGCCCTGGGCCGCGCCGGTGACCAGGGCCGTTCCCCTCACCTCACGGCTCCCTGCGCTGCGCCAGGGCCACCAGCGTCTGCGTGTAGGTGTTCAGCGGGTAGGCAGCCGCCTCTGCCAGCGTCACCCAGGCCCAGTCCTCAATCTCCTCATTGGGCGAGAGCCGGGTGTCGTCGGTCCGGGCAAAGTAATCAAACAGCAGCATGTGGCTGGGCTTGTGGAACTCCGGCGAGAGAACCGCCTCCTGCGTCTGGGCATGGCAGATGTCGCGCAGCCTCAGCCCGGTCTCCTCACGGAACTCGCGGGCCACAGCGTCCACCAGGGTCTCGCCCCAGTCCACCTTGCCGCCCGGCACGCCCCACAACCCGCCCCACTTGGTCGTCCGGGCCAGCAGCACGCGCCCCTCCGCATTCCACACCAGCGCCCCCACACACACTAACGGCCTGTCCATGCGGCCCAGGCTACGGCGAAACGTGCGAGCGGGGTGTAGCGCCTGCCACGGCCAGCGCTTCACGACAGCAGCGGCAGAAGCTCGGCCATGGGTGACAGGTCAGCCAGCCTCAGATCAGCCACCCGCCGCCGCTCGCCGTTATAGACGGCAAATTCCGAGCCCAGCAGCCTCCTTTCCGGGGCCCAGCCGATGACGTAGGCATGGGCCAGGGCCGCCACGGTGGTTCGCGGCTCACTGCGCAGGTTGTAGTGGTAGTACACCTGAACGTTGATGTCGCGCGGCTCCCGGCTGTTGAAGGCCGGTCTGAACTGTCCCGGAATCGCCGCAATGCCGTGGTGGTAGGACAGCGACGACTTGACCGAGCACCTCGCGGCCGTGCCGTCCCTGCGGCGCAGGACGACGTCGTGACCCGCGTCGGGAATGGTGGCCGCCTTATCCACGGCGGAGACGGCACAGCGGCCCTGCCCCGTCAGGTAAGCAATCACCGCCAGTTCGGCAATCTCACCCATCAGCAGGTTGTGGTACCGCTCCAGCGGGTCGCGGCCGTGCAGATCGGCCCGGTCATGCACATGCGGCAGCAGGCGCGCGCATGTGATGGCCGCCGTCTGAACCAGCTCCTCCGTGACCAGCCCCCGCAGGGGAATGGCGTCCTCCGCGCTCAGGGGCACGCTTCTCCGACTGCTCCGAACGCTTCCCCAAGCTCGGCGGGCACGGCGCAGACCCTCACGTTGGCCTGGGTGACGGCCGCAGCCACCAGCGCAGGCTCCCAGGTGTAGACGGTCACCGGCTGCCCCGTCTGTCCGGCCAGCCGCAGGGTTTCCTCCAGCACGTCGCGCCCGGTCGCGGTGAGGTACAGCAGTGCCCGATCCTCGGCCCAGTGCTGCTGAATAACCTCGTCCGGACAGTACGCCGTCAACGCCTGAACGTGCCGCAGTTGCAGGGCGAACCAGATCTGCTCGTGCGTCCTCTCACCTGCCCCGGGACCAGCGACACGCAGGTAGGCAAATTCCCCCCCCAGGCCCGGCACGTCCACCGGGCCGGAGCGGGTGCGGTGGGTGTAGCCCTGGACTGCCCGGCCCACCCGCTCACGGGTCACGGTCCGGCACAGGTTCTTGTGCGGTTCCTGCGGCGTGGCCTCGGTGGAAGACACCAGAATGAAACGGCGGCTGGAGCCGGGTTCCCCGGCATTCAGCGCCAGGACCGCATGCGCGGTGGTGCCGCTGCCCGCAAAAAAGTCCAGCACGGTGTCGTCCGGGCCGGTGGCCTGCGCGATCAGGGTCTGCACCAGCGACAGCGGCTTGGGATAGCTGAAGCCCATGCCCGCCGTCTGCAGCATCTGCCCCAGCAGCGTGGTGCCTTCGGCGTTCAGACCGCTGCGCAGCACCGTCCGGTCCTCAACGGTCTCGTGTTCTCTCGGCCCGGTGATCCAGCTGGAAATCGGCTTGCTGGGGCGTTTGACCTCCGAGCGAAAGCGCTTGTACCCCGGCGTGCCGTAGCCCAGCCGCCGCCCGACGTACTGCGACAGGTACGCGTCCTGCTCTTGCGGGGTGTCGTGCAGGCCCAGCCGCAGGAAGTGCGGGGCGTGGCCCGCCGTGATGGCGGCCCGCAGGTCCTCCAGCGAGGGGTAGATGACCGTTCGGTCGTTTTTCGGGAAGATCACCCGGCCCTCGCGGATCAGCTGCTCCATCGTCTCGCGCCGCAGCTTCTGGCCCCCCTTCACCAGTCGCTCAGAGGCAAAGGCCCAGACCCGCTTGGGGTTGGGGGCGTACCACACGTCGTCCTGCGGATTGTGGATGGGATAGAAGCCGTTGGGCCGGGCACGGTGGTCGTGCGATTTGGACAGGTCGCCGCGCTTCCACGGGTCGGGGTTGCCCGCATCGTGGTCCCGGTAACCCGACAGGTCCTTCTCCAGCCCTGCAAACGAGAAGCCCGGACGGGCGTAACACAGCACGTACTCGTGGTCGACGCTCAGAAAGCTGGGCGGCACGTCGTTGCTGCCCGAACGTCGCCGCCACACAAAGGTGCCGACCTTGCCGCCGGGGAACACCTGGTCCAGCAGCAGGGTCAGGCGGGCGACCTCGTAATCGTCGATGGACACGAACAGCACGCCGTCAGGCGCGAGCAGGCCTTGTGCCAGGGCCAGACGCTGGGCCATGAATTCCAGCCAGGCGGAATGCCGGTAGGCATCGTCCTTGCCGTGGTAGCGGTCATGGTAGGCCAGTTCCTGCCCCCCCGTGTTGTACGGCGGGTCGATGTAGATGCATTTGATCCGGCCCCGGTGGGTCAGGTGCAGGAAACGCAGGGCATCCAGATTGTCGCCCTCGATGATCAGGTTGCGGTGGGGCGCGTCGCCCACGCTCAGGCCACGGTCAAGGTCCAGCGTCATGGCCGGCGCCGTCCCCTGCTGCGGCTCGTCCCGTTCCCAGACCAGTCCAAACGTCTGTTCGGCGTCCCGGCGCTCCAGCAGGCGAATCAGGGCGTCACGGTCCAGGTGGGAGTATCTGGAGTCGGTCACAGTAGAGGACGGGCGGTGCGAAACGGCACCGGGAGTGGAGGAAACTTGCACACGATGGCCCCAGCATAGGTCACGGGAAGGTAAACCCCAGAGATCCGCCCGCCCGGAGGTCAGGTGCTAGCCTCACGGGCATGAACCTCAAGACCGAGGACTACCGCGTGAAGGTCGGCAAGACCGTCAGGCTGAAGAACTGGAGCACCGACGAGAACGGTGGGCTGGACAAGGCAGAGGGCAAGGCGTGGGCCAAGGCACTGGCCGATGAGCTGGCCCACTGGCAAGAAAGGCTCTACGCCGAGAACCGCCGGTCCCTGCTGATTGTGCTGCAGGCGCGTGATGCGGGCGGCAAGGACGGCACGGTCAAGCATGTGATCGGCACCTTCAATCCCAACGGGGTCCGCATCTCCAACTTCAAGGTGCCGTCCGAGGAGGAACGCGCCCACGACTTCCTGTGGCGTATTCATGCCCAGACCCCCAAAACAGGCATGATCGCTGTTTTCAACCGCAGCCATTACGAGGACGTGCTGGTCACCCGCGTCCACGACATGATCGACGACAATACGGCCCGGCAGCGCCTGGAGCACATCCGCAACTTCGAGACCCTGCTGGGCGATTCGGGCACGCGGGTCCTCAAGTTCTACCTGCATGTCAGCAAGGACGAGCAGGAGGAGCGCCTGCAAGCCCGGCTGGACGACCCCGACAAATTATGGAAATTCAGCGCCGCCGACCTGAAGGAGCGTGCGCTGTGGGACAAGTACACCAAAGTCTATGAGGAGGCCCTGGGCACCAGCACGGCGGCGGCGCCATGGTACGTGATTCCCGCCGATCGCAAGTGGTTTCGCAATGTGCTGATCAGCCAGATCATTCTGGACACCCTTAGAGACATGGACCCCCAGTTTCCGGAAACCGACCTGGACCCCAAGAAGATCAAAATCAAATAAAACCCAGCACAGGCCTGCAACGAAAACGCCCCCTCCGGGAAGGAGGGGGCGGAGATGGAGCGGGAGACGAGATTCGAACTCGCGA
>NZ_BMOL01000017.1 GCF_014647055.1 Deinococcus aerolatus
CGGGCAACATCCAGTCCAGAATGGCCAGATCGGCGCGTGACATCAGCTCACGGGCGTGATGGCCGTCGGATGCCTGCCAGACCTCGTACCCCTCGCCGCTCAGGTACGCGTCCAGGATCTCGAGGATGGCCGGGTCGTCGTCCACGATCAGAATGCGGGCCATGGCTCCTCCCCGTCCCGCCCGGGCTTTACAATCCGCGTTTGAGCAACCACTGGCGGTAGGCGTACATCTCATCGGCCTGGGTACGGATGATGTCGCGGGCCAGACCCAGCACCCGCGTGTCGGTGCTTCTTTGCAACGCCACGTTCGCCATCCCGATGGCGCTGGCGTGGTGTGGCAACATTCCCTCCACCAGGCCACGGTCACTGTTCTTGCTGCTCTTCAGTGCCGTCAGCATGGCCTTCATCTCTGTGTTCAAACTCGTTTGTGCGCCCTTGTCCACGCTGCCGAGAGTCTTCAGCCAGGTGTTCATCTGGCCGATTTCCTTTTGCTGCGTGCCGATGACGTCTGCCGTCCACTTTTTGACCTGGGCGTCTTTAACGTTGTTGAGCACCGTCTTGCTCATGTCCACCGCCCCCTGGTGGTCGACGATCATCATGGACAGGAAGGCACGGTCAAAGGCCTCGCCCTTCAGGGTCTCCAGGCCACCGGACGAGGCGGCGCCGGGATTCATGCCCGGCATGTTCATATGGGCGTACGCGGGGGTCATCAGGCTGAGCGCGAGCAGCAGTGCGGAGCGTGTCATGGCTCCAGCCTGGAACAGCGGTGTTAAGGGGCTGTAAAGCGCCCGGACCCTGCGCCTCTCTACGTGTCCAGCCCCAGACGCGTGCTGCCGGGCGCAGGTCACGGCTGAAGCTTTGCCGGCAGGGCGGCGGTGACCGGGTCCGCCTCCTCGACGCGCAGTCGGTCCTTGAGATCGTCGACGAACCCCTGGGCGTCCAGGGCCGCCAGCCGGCGGTGGGCCTCCTCGATCAGCTGGGCCGGATCCACCCGCCCGCGCAGCACCAGATCCCGCAGCGTGTCCAGTTCGGACAGGGCGAATTTCCGAGCGTACAGCAGGGAGACGCGTTTGGCCGTAAACGCCGCCGCCTCGTCCGGCGACATGCGCGCGAGCTCCTCGGACCAGCCGGGCTGGGCGGGTTCCTCGCCAGCCGCCGGTTTGGGGCGGGATGGGGTCAGGGTGATGACCTTGCTGGCCGACTGGTCGGGATACTGATCGGTATTCTTGATCAGATGCACCAGCGCATGGGCCGGGGTCTTGCGCACGGTCAGCTGTCCGGACTTTACCAGCCGCTCGAACAGCTCGATGCGGCCGGAGAGGACCGAGGTGGTGTACTGGCGGGCGAGCTGGCGCGACACGCCGTCGGTTACGCCGTGCATGCGCAGGCGGTGCAGCACCGCTGGATTGACCGGCGTGAACTCCGGGGAAAATTCGTAGTGAATACGCTGATCGCGCCCCCGGCCCTCAATGACCACCTGCCGCAGGTAGCCCCGGCGCAGCAGCTCCTCGTGGGGCCCCTGCAGGGCGCGGCGCACTGCGTCCGGCCGGGTGTTGGGCAGCTTGCACTGCTCGGCCAGCTCAATCAGGCCCACGTCGTACTCGTCGATCAGCTCGTCAGGGGTCTCCGGGTGGTAGCGCATGGCATCAAGCAGCCGAAAAATGATCCGGGTGCGCGGCCTGGACAGCGACTGCATGAACTCGATGTTCAGCGGCTTGGTGTAGCCGCTGCGCAAAGAGGCCACCAGCGGCTCGGCCAGCCGGATACGCAACATGCTGCGTTCGTCGAATTTGCCGGATTCGCCCTGGTGGGTGTATTCGAGCAGTTCGATAAAGTGGAACTTGGCGGTGGTCCAGCGCCGGTTCGGATGGTCCCGCCAGCCTCCGGCAATCTCGTACGACGTGGTGTGCAGGCGGTCCAGGCTGACCGAGAGCATCTCCCGGTATTTTCCGTTCCGGTGAAATCCCGCCAACTGCATCAGCTCTGAAATCGCCAGCGTCATCATGCCGTCGTCGGGCAAGCCGATACTCATGTAGTTGTCGATCAGGGCGCTGCTGACGTCGTTGTCGATGCCATGGGGGACGCCCAGTTCAGGCAGGGCGCGGCAGGAAATCCGGACCACACGTTCACCGTGCTGGTAGGTCACCTTCCAGGAGTTCTGCTCGACCGACTGATCCTGCGCGGAAACCAGATTCAACCGGCCCCAGTTCAGATCGTCGAAGCTGGTTCGCTGTGGGTCTGCCACTTTCCCTCCTGATGTTGACAAGATACCCTTTTAATGGAAAAGATTTTGATACTAATATGGTGAAAAACACCACCAAGCAAACGGGGCAAAAGCCGTCCTGTACGCGTCAAAAGAGGCAAACCCCACAGGTATGTCTCAGTAAACCCCACAGGTATGTCTCAGTAAACCCCACAGGTATGTCTCAGGGCGGCTCCAGAACGCCACAGGTATGTCTCAGCAGATGCCACAGGTATGTCTCAGAACGGTCCTGGGACATACCTGTGGCAAAAATGCTCAACGCCACAGGTATGTCTCAGGGCGGAGGCGAAAAACGCCTCAAGTGTATCTCAGTGAAAACTGGACAATGCCTCAGGTGTGTCTCAGTAGATGCCTCAGGTGTGTCCCAGTGGTTTGCAGGAGCTGGCAGGCGGCTGGAGCCTCTGCGCCGGCCCGTCTCGCAACGACCGAGGTGGCGCCGCCTACAATCTGCGGGACCAGTCTGCCCCTGACGATACCCTGGAGTCTATTCACTGCGAGGGTCCATCGGCTCGCCAGTTTCAAGGTCCGTTCCCCGCTTTCGTTCCCATGTAGGTGATCGTGAAGTTCCATATGCTTTAGGCACTCTGTACCGGACAACTTGCTCTCAGGCTGCGCCTGGCGCGTGAAACGGTGTGCCCAATAGCCTGACCAACCCTGGCAACTCAGGCAGATCCCACCGCAGCGCATTGCACAGCTGTTCTGCGCCGTATCGCACGAGGCTCATGGCCGAACGGCCATGGGCCTTCACCTTGATCGGCACCTGTGCGTGGAGCCATACGCCCACCCTCAGGCAACTGATCCACGCCAGGATGACCAGCCCGAACAGGCGTTCCAGCCGAGTGGCTTGAGTGATGCCGGTGCGCTCCAGATCAAAGCCACGGACTTTAAGACTGGCGAAGGTACACTCCACGGTCCAGCGCGCCCGGTACAGAACCCATGTGTCCCACACACTGAAATCCGTAGCAATCGCCACCAGATCCCCCGCGGGGGATCTGGTGGCCACGACCTGCATCACCTCGCCATACACGTAGGCCTTCTCGGCGAGGCACCGCACCTCCCCAACCTGCAGATCGCCGAACCACGTATCAATCCGCAGTTCGTCCACCACAGCATTTTTCCGGATACGGATGGCCCGTTTAATGCCTTTACGCCTCAGGAACCGGAACCACTCGCCGCCGATGAACTCCCGGTCGGCGACCAGGCCCTTACTGCGGCGCGCTGGAAGGGCCTTGAGGAGCCTGGAGATCAGCTGTATCCGCCCCACCGTGCCGCTGTTCCCATCGTGATCGAGGGCGGTCCAGACGAGCGGCACGGTGAAACCGTGGAGGGCGACGCCGAGGACCAAGAGGTTCAGGGGGGATTCCCCACGTTCCCAGGTGGTGCGGTCCAGGCTTAACAGCAGCTTCCCTGGGGGCAGCAGAGCCAGGAGAAACGCCAGGAAGACGGGCTCGGTGAGCTGAGGATCCCGGCAACCTCGTTCCACTCGGCGCTTTTTCGCTTCGATGGAACTCGCCCCGGGCAGGTGGGCGCACAGGTCACTCTGGTTCACACTCCTGGCCGTGATCATGGCGAAGACGATGTCCACGACACGCTGCAGCGTGTCGTGGCGCAGGAATGGCACGCAGGCTTTGAAGTGGCGGGTCAGTTCGGTAGGCTGGAGGTCGGCGGGTTTTGGTGTCGTCACACACCCAAAACACCGCCGTTTATCCTGCCGATTCGCAACCTGTCACACGTTCAGAGATTTCCCGTCCAGCACAGCCTCAACTCGAAGATGTCCGGTACAGAGCTTTAGGCATCAAGTCGCTCGCCTGAATTTCCTGTTTTTGTTTGATTTCGGAGAGAATCAGGGTGGTATGGTCGCAGGTATGATTGCTCGCGTACCAGGCGCGGGACATGGGTGCATTGAAACGGATGATTGAAGTTCACCTCGCCCCGCCCACTGGCCACAAGCCCGAACTCGACCTGCAGACTGTGGTGCTGCTGGCCCAGTCGGCGGACGACGCCTTTGAACGCTGCGTGACGCTGGCCCTGCAAAAGACCCGGGCCAGCACTGTGATGATCATGCTGCGCCGGGCCGAATCCGATGAGCTTGAGGTGGTGGCAGCCGCCGGGCGACGCTCTGAGGTGGCAGTGGGCCGCCGCCTATCACGCGGGCAGGGCCTGGGATGGCACGTGATCTCCACGGCGAAGCCTTATCTGGTCAAGGATGTTCACATCCGCCAGGACGCGCATTTCCTGGCGGGCCAACCCAAACCGGGGATGTACCTGGGGGTTCCGTTGCTGGCTCCAGATGGCGCTCTGCTGGGCGTCCTGTCGGCCGACACCACAGACAGCCCCGAGATTTTGGGAGAGGCCGACGCTCAGCTGCTGTTGCTGCTGGGACAGGCGGCGGGTGTGGCCTACAGCCGCTGGAAGGCGCTGGACGACGCCCGGCGCAGTGCGTGGCAATATCAGCAACTCGCGCATCTGTCGGCCCAGCTTGAAACGCTGTCGGATCCGGACGATATTGCGCGTGAGGCGCTCGAGATGCTGCTGGCCTTGAGTGGATTTACCGCAGGTACCGTCATGACGCTGCGTGCGGACGGCCTGACCCACCTGGCCATGGTGAGGGGCACGCCGGAAGCATCGGACATCGTCAAAGCTGTGCTCTCCGAACCGCACAAACCAAGCGGTCTGGTGGCTGACGTGATGGCGTCTGACTGTAGCGTCGCGGTGCCCGACTACATGGCCTACCCGGGCGCGCGCCCGGGCGTCACGCGGTTGTATTCGGCACTGGCGGCCCCGCTCCGCTGTGACGGGAAGGTGGTGGGCACCATCGGCCTGTTGCAGCTGGACTCGCCGCGCGAGATTCCGGCAGAACTCGTCGCGCTGCTGGACATGGTGGCGGCGCGCGTCGACCGGGCCCAGGAGCGGGTGGGCAATTTCAGGCAGATGCGCCGGATGCGGGAGGCCGCGCTGCGTGCGGTGGGCCGCATGATCGAGGGCCGTGACGGCGAGACGTTTGGACACACCGACCGGGTCACCACCCTGTCGCTGCGGCTCGGCGAGGCCCTGGGACTGGAGGGCGAGGCCCTGCAGCACCTGCGCTGGGGCGCGTACCTGCACGACATCGGCAAGGTGACCCTGGGAGACGACATCCTGCGCAAGCCCGGACCGCTGACCCCAGACGAGCGCCAGAACATGCAAAAGCACGTGATCGTCGGAGATCACCTGCTGCGCGATGAAATCTTTGTCCCGCGCGAGGTGCGGGAGGTGGTGCGCTTCCACCATGAACGCTGGGACGGCGCGGGCTACCCCGATGGCCTGTGTGAGCGCCGCATTCCCCTACTAGCCCGGATCTTCAGTGTGGTTGACGTCTATGACGCCCTGGTCAGTGAGCGTCCCTACAAGCCGGCGTGGTCCCACGAGCGCGCCATGGCCGAGCTGCGCCGCGGCGCCGGAAGCCAGTTCGACCCTCAGGCCCTCGCCGCTTTTGAGGAGCTGTTTGACCATGACGTCTGAGTCGGCCATTTCCCTGCACCGCACCATCGATCTCACCGAGCTGCTGCCCATCACCGTGAGCCCGCAGCGGGGAGCCGGGACAGCGGACCTGCGGGCGGACCTGCGGGCCGTGCAGGCCCAGGCCGCCGATCTGACCCTCGGCGCAGGGGAACGGTTCCGGTACCACCGCGAAGCAGCGTACCACGCGCTCGACCTGCACGACATCACGGTGGCCATGGAACACGCGCTGAAATGCTTGCAGCTCGCGCGGGCCAGCGGCGACGGCCCGTCGCAGGTCAAGGCGCACGTCACGCTGGCCCTGGCGATGATGGAGGCCTACGACGATGTGGGCGCGCAGCGGGAATTCCTGGCGGCCCGCACGCTGGCCGCGCGGATTGACGACCACCGTGGGATGGCGCTGGTGGCCGTGAACGCCTCACATCTGGAGCTGGAACGCCGCAAGTATCCCCAGGCGGCCCGGCACCTCCTTGATCTGCTGGTGTCCCCACACATGCGCGGCCTGATGGAAGCCGACGCGCGGCAACTATGGAGGACCTTCCACGTCAACTTTGTCACGGGGGTCTCGGAGACCCTGATGGCGGGCGGCGACCTGCATCTGCAGGAGACCAGTGAGCAGCAGCTGGCCCGTTCGTTTGAAATTCTGGTTTCCCTTCCGGGCCGCAACGGCGACATGCCCCTGCTCGAAGTTGCGGGCGTGCTGGACGCCCTGATCCGTTACGCGCTGTGGCAGGGGGAACTCGCGGCGGCGCGGGCCCTGGCCGACGAGTACATTCGCATCGCGCGTGACGCGGATTTCCCGCTGCTGTACGGCCGCGCGCTGCTCGACCGCAGCCGCGTGCATTCCCGCATCGGGGACCGGGACCGCGCCATCGCCGACGCCGAGGAGGCCGTCGCGTACTTTGGTGCGGGCGCTTCGGAACTGTGGGAGGTCCGGTCCCGTGAGCTGCTGGCCGCAGCCTACGCGGCCGCGGGCCGTCACCGCGAGGCTTTTGAGATTCAGCTGGCGGTGACCCGTGGAGTGGAGAACCTGTTTCGCGATTACCACCAGCAGCGCGCCCTGGTCGGTCAGGTCGAGCAGCAGGCCCGCGAGTCGGAGGTGCGGGCCAAGGCGTTTGCGGAAGCGGCGCTGCGCGATCCCCTGACCGGCGCTCCCAACCGCACGCGGGCCATGCAGGTGCTGGACGAACTGCACGCGCATGCCCAGGCCGGCACGCCCAGCGCGATCGCCCTGCTTGACCTCGATTTTTTTAAACGCGTGAACGACACCTTTGGTCATCTGGTCGGGGACGCCGTGCTGATGAAAGTGACCCAGGTGCTGGGCGGCGAACTGCGCAAGCAGGATCTGCTGGCCCGGCTGGGTGGGGAGGAATTCATCGTGATTCTTCCCAGCGTGACGCTGGAACAGGCAACCGCCATCTGCGCCCGGCTGCGTGACGCCCTGCAGGGGGCCGAGTGGGACATGCTGACGCCGGGGATGAACATCTCGGGCAGCTTCGGAGTGGCGGTGCTGGACGGCGAAAAGGACGTGACAGGCGCGCTCAAAGCTGCGGACCGCGCCCTGTACGCGGCCAAGACGGCGGGCCGGAACACCGTGATCACGGCAGTGGGCGTGGGTCCGGACTGGCGCACCTAGCCGCGGCGTGCGGAGTGGCCTTTGAGTGCGTAACCCAGGCCCCGCGCCTCAGAGGTTCATGCCGCACGACCAGTCGTTGGCATACGCCCAGTGAATGTCGATTTGCGCCGTCTTCTGATGCCTGATCCAGCTGGTGCGCTCCGGCGTGGGATTGGTGAAATACCCAGCGGTGAAGGTGACCACGCCGCTGGCTGCGTTGTAGCGGAAGGTGCCGGACTTTCCCATGTAGGTGTACGTGCCGTTCGTCCTGAGCGTGAGCGTGCCCCTGGGCACGTCGCTGCGTGTTCCATTCGGGCCAGGGCGTTCCAGCCAGCAGGAATAGTCGCCGGGCACCAGGGTCCCTCCTGGCCCCGCGGCGGGCGTGGGAACGGCGGGTGGGGCCGCCTTCGGGAGCTGATACGCCTGCAGAAACTGACTGACAGGTCTGAGCGGCACGGCATACGCGCCCTGGCTGATGCCTTCCAGAAGCTTCGTCAGCTCCGGGCGCTGGCCGAGTTGGGCCGCCGCGACGGCGTCGAGAAGATTCAGAAAGGCAAGGTCCACGGCACGTGTCCCTGACTGGGACAGGGCGGTCCGTGCCGCGTTGGTCTGGATTCTGACTCCCGCCGGACTGCCGCTGCGCAGGGTATAGATGATGTTCTCAACGTGCCAGTTGGCGCTGAACATGCCCGTTGGTGGCTGGGTGCTGTCCCACAGGCGCTGAATATGGTCAAGCGCCGAGTTCATGGTGGTGGGCCGGCTGGTGCTGGTCGGCGTGGCAGCAGGGGCGGCGGTCTGGGCCACTTTCAGCAGGCACCAGCCCAGCAGGGTGGTGCCGTCGCTGTCGGCCCAGAGGCCCACCAGGGTGCTGCCCGGTTTACTCGCCTTGAAGGACTCGAAGTAACCACCTTCCCGGTCGGTGACCAGCGGTGTGTAGGTGTATCCCAGGGTCTTGAGGCCGCGCTGAAACTGGGCGTCCATGCCGGTCTGCGAGTCCCAGATGAGGTACTCGCTTTTGGCGCAGTTGCCGTTTTCAGCGGCGGCCACCTCACGCAGGGCAGCAGCAAAATCGGCCAGTTCCGGCGCGCCGCTCACGACCTCGGCCCCGTCGATGAAGGCCGCGTCGACCAGGGTGGACTGCGGGCCAGCGGCCAGCGCAGAAGACAGCAGCAGGGTCAGAAGTGTGGGCATCCGGCGCATAACGTCCTCCAGGGGTGGATGAGGGTCAAACCAGAGGGGAGACAGGAGAGGGTTCGCCATGGAGCCGCCCACAGGACGCACAAAAGCGCGTGTACGGCGAATTGATGGGCTGCCCGCAGCCCGCGCAGGCCAGCAGCAGCGGCGCGCCGTCGTTGACGCAGTAACGCTCGCCCAGGTGCAGGGGAACGGCTCGCCCGCAACGGGGGCACAGGGCGTACACAGGTCTGTGCTTCATGGGATCCTCCAGCCGCAGTGTACGTCCATGACGCTTACGTCAGACTCACGTTTCGCGGTGGGTCCAGGGGCAGGGTGGCGAGACTGCCCTTCAGCCGGTAAAGCCTCACCCACCTTGGCATGGTGCCGTTTGACGGCTCGCAGCAGGGCCTGCGGCGGCCGTGCAGATTTTAGGCACGGTGACGTACCGCGATGGGTAACCTGTCCGCCAGAGTTCTGACCAGCCGCTTCAGCAGCAGTACCTCGCGAAGATGGGGCTAAGTGACAGGTGCTGGTGGACTGAGGGCGCAGCTCTGCATGGCACACCCAGGCGGCGGTGCGCCGACGAGGTGCCGGATGCGGTACGTGGCACTCGAGACGGTTTTTGCCCTGTCAGCCGCACTTCCGTCGATTGGCCGACTGAGACGCACCAGAACAACAGCCGGCAGCGCGGCAAGATGTGTCAAAACGGCTGGCCGGCTCCCTGAGACACACCTGAGTGATTCGCCTGTTGCTGCCGGTGCAGAGAAGAGTATTCTGCCGGGGTGTACCCCAGCACAATTCCTAATCTGGACCCAACCCCACACCTCGTCGGTTGGTCTGGTGTGTGGGTTTGCCTCCGTAGGTCAGTCAGGGCGATCCGGTCATGCCCTGCGCGGGTGGCCGCCTGCACCGCATCTAGCACCTTTTCACGGAACCCTGGCCGCAAGCACCATCAGTCGGCCGGTGCAGGGGACAGCTCCAGGTTTGTGAGTCCCGCAGGACGAGTTTGACCGCGCTGCCTACGCCACCACGGGTGCTGACGCCGAAGCCGCGCTCTGTGGCGTGGCGGCGCTTCTCGCGTGACAGGGCGGCCCTGCTGGGGCTCCTGCTGTGCGCCGCGATCGTCCTGGCCGCGTTGCTGGCCCCGTGGACCGCGCCGCACGATCCCAACTTTCAGTTTCCGGAGGGCCTCTCGCTGGAAGGTGCGCCCCAGCCGCCGGGATCCGAATTCCTGCTCGGCACCGATCTGCTGGGCCGTGACCTGCTCTCAAGGCTGCTGTGGGGCGCACGGGCCTCGCTCCTGGTGGGTGTCGTCGCCAACGGCATCGCCGTTGTGATCGGTGTGGTACTGGGCGCGCTGGGCGGCATGGGCCGTGGCCTGACCGGCACGCTGATCATGCGCTTCACCGACGTGATGATGGCCTTTCCGGTGCTGCTGCTGGCCATCGCCCTGACCGCCGTCCTGAGGCCCAGCCTGTGGATCGTGACGCTGGTGATCGCGCTGCTCAACTGGGTGGCGGTGGCGCGGGTGACCTACGCCCAGGTCACGTCGCTGCGCGAGCGTGAGTTTGTGGAGGCGGCCCAGGCCGTCGGGGCCTCGGGCACCCACATCCTGCGCCGGCACATTGCGCCTCACCTGCTGCCCACCGCGCTGGTCTGGGGTTCGCTGGGCATCGGGACCACTGTGCTGCTGGAAGCCACGCTGTCTTTTCTGGGTGTGGGCGTGCAGCCGCCGACCCCCAGCTGGGGCGGCATCATCAACGAGTCTCAAAGCTACCTGACCACCGCGCCGTGGCTGGTGCTGTTTCCGGGCGCGGCCATCCTGCTCACCTCGCTGGGCTTCAACCTGCTGGGTGAAGGCCTGCGTGACGCGCTTGATCCGCACGGGGCCAGCTGATGCTGAGCTTCGCGGTGTCACGGGCGCTGCAGAGTCTCGGCGTCCTGCTGATCGCCTCGGTCTTCACGTTCAGCCTGATTTTCATGCTGCCCGCCGATCCGGCGAGGCTGGTGGCCGGGCCCAGCGCCAGCGTCCAGACGGTCAACAGCATCCGGCGGGAACTGGGCCTGGACCGCCCCTTCGCCGCGCAGTACGCCCTGTACCTGACCAATCTGCTGCGGGGCGACCTGGGCCGCTCCTACAAGCAGCAGACGGCGGTGCGTTCCCTGATCGCCTCACGGATCTGGCCCACCTTTCAGTTGATGCTGGGGGCTGTAGCCCTGGAACTGCTGCTGGGGTTGCCGCTGGGCATCTGGGCCGCCCTGAGGCGCGGGCGCTGGCCGGACCGACTGGTGATGGGGTTCGCCTTTCTGGGGGCCGCCGCGCCGCAGTTCTGGCTGGGCCTGAGTCTGGTCTACCTGCTGGCCTACGGCCTGAATCTGTTTCCGCTGGGCGGCTACGGCGGCCTCTCGCACTTGTTCCTGCCGGCGCTGACGCTGGGTCTGGGCGGGGCAGGCTGGTACGCCCGGGTGATCCGCTCCAGCCTGCTGGAGGTGCTGTCCCGCGACTACGTGCGCACCGCCCGCGCCAAGGGGCTGTCACCACGCCGCGTGGTCGTGCGCCACGCGCTGCGCAACGCGGCCCCGCCCATCATCAGCATGATCGGCCTGGACATCGGCGTCTTCATGGGCGGTGTGGTTGTGGTGGAGAGCGTCTTCGGCTGGCCGGGGCTGGGCCGGCTGGTCTGGGACGCCATCCGCGTGGTGGATATTCCCGTCATCGTCGGCGTGGTGATCTTCAGCGCTGTGGTGATCACGCTCGCCAATCTGCTGGCTGACCTGGTGCAACTCGTCCTTGATCCCCGCATCCGCTACGCGTAATTCCCCATCTGGAAAGGAGAGCCATGAATAGATTGACCGGACAGACACTGCTTGGCCTGACGCTGCTTCTCGGAACCGCCCACGCCGCGCCGCAACAGGGCGGCAGCATCACCGTGTCGTACAAGGACGACGTGACCACCCTGGATCCGGCCATCGGCTACGACTACCAGAACTGGCCGATGGAGAAGATGGTCTTTGACGCCCTGCTCGACTACATCCCGGGCGGCACCACCCTGTCGCCGCGCTTGGCCGCCAAGATGCCCGACGTGTCCAGGGACGGCCAGACCTATACCTTTACCCTGCGCAAGGGCGTGAAATTCCATAACGGCCGGACCATGACAGCGGACGACGTGAAATACAGCCTGGAACGCGTGCTCGATCCGAAGACCAAGAGTCCGGGCCAGAGCTTCTACACCGATATTGCCGGGGCGCAGGCCTTCGTGGACGGCAAGGCAAAGTCTGTCTCGGGCATTGCGGTGCTGGCCCCCGACAAGGTCAAAATTACGCTGAATGCGCCCAACGCGGCCTTCCTCAACATCATGGCGATGAATTTCGCCTTTATCGTGCCCAAGGAGGCCGTCGCCAAAGCCGGCGCCGATTTCGGACACCAGCCGGTGGGCACTGGGCCGTTCAGACTCAAATCCTGGGTCAGCGGCCAGCAGCTCCAGTTCGAGCGCAACCCGAACTACTTCATGGCGGGCCTGCCCTACCTCGATGGGGTCACCGTCAAGGTGGGTCTGGATCCCAGCGTCGCGTACCTGAGCCTCCAGCGCGGTGAGGTCGACCTGCTTGGCGACGGTATTCCGCCCGCCCAGTTCCTGCAGGTGACCCGTGACCCCAAGCTCAAAGCCAACGTGTTTTCCAGGACGTCGGTCAACACGACGTTTCTGAGTTTGAACACCGGCGTGGGGCCCCTCAAGGACGTGCGGGTGCGTCAGGCTATCAATATGGCCATCGACAAGACCAAGATCTTGCGCATCATTAACGGCCGGGGTGTGGTTGCCCGGGGCGTTCTGCCGCCGCTGATGCCGGGGTACGATAAGGCCGAGGCGGGTTACGCCTATGATCCGGCCAAGGCCAGGGCGCTGCTCGCGGCAGCCGGACTGAAGGGCGGCTTCGAAACCACCCTCTATACCACCTCTACCGATCCCAACCCGCGCATCGCCCAGAGCATTCAGCAGGACCTGGCCCAGATCGGCGTGAAGGTGCAGCTCAAGAGCCTGGCCCAGAGCAGTGTCATTGACGCGGCCAGCACGCCGAAAACTGCGGCGATGGTGTGGTCTGGGGGGCTGGCCTGGACGCAGGACTATCCCGACCCGAGCGACTTTTACTGGCCGATCCTGTCGTGCCGCAGCGCGGTGCAGGGCGGCTGGAACTGGCCGTTCGTGTGTGACAAGGCGCTCGACGCCCGCGCCGAGAAGGCCGACCGGATGGTGGCCCCTGCCCAGCAGGCCGCGCGGCTCAAGGAGTACGCCAGCCTCTTTGCGGCCCTGAACAAGCAGGCCGTGTGGGTGCCGGTGTTCCATGAGGTGCGGTACACCATGAAGTCCGACCGGCTGGTGGGCGACGTGGACAACCTGCTGGACCCGACGCATTTCATCAACTACGAACGGCTCTCGGTAAAAAAATAATGGGAGGACAGCCATGACCGCCAGACCCAAATGCACCATCCACGACCACCATTACGGGTGGGACAACAGCCTGCCGCCCGCGCTGGAAGTCGAGAGCGGCGAGACCATCGAATTTGAGGTGATCGATTCCGGCGGCGGCCAGTTCACGCCGGCCTCCACCCACGCCGACGTGGCGACCCTGGATTTCTCGAAGATCAACGCGGTGACCGGGCCGGTGTACGTGCACGGCGCGGAGCCGGGCGACGCGCTGACCGTCGACATTCTGGAGTTCAGGCCCTCGGGCTTCGGCTGGACCGCCATTATTCCCGGCTTCGGCCTGCTGGCCGATGAATTCTCCGATCCGTACCTCAAGCTGTGGCAGTACAGCGACATCACGGCGGAATTCCTGCCGGGCATTCAGCTGCCGGTGCGGCCCTTTCCCGGCACCATCGGCAATGCGCCGGCCGAAGCGGGCCACCACTCGGTGGTGCCGCCAAGGGCCGTGGGCGGCAACATGGACATCCGTGACCTGACGGCGGGCTCGACGCTGCATCTGCCGGTGGCTGTGCCCGGTGCCCTGTTCTCGGTAGGCGACACCCACGCGGCCCAGGGGGACGGGGAGGTGTGCGGCACCGCCATCGAATCGGCCATGCACGTGACGCTGCGCTTTACCCTGAACAAGGGCGCGCACCTGAAGACTCCCCGCTTCTCGACGCCTGGTCCCGTCACGGGTCACATCGATCAGGCGGGGTATCACGTCACCACGGGCATCGGGCCGGACCTCTACGCCGCCGCGCAGGACGCCACACGCGCCATGATCGATTTCATGTCCGGGGAGTACGGCCTGTCGCCGCAGGAGGCCTACCTGCTGTGTAGCGTGGCGGCGGACCTGCGCATCAGCGAGATCGTAGACGTGCCCAACTGGCTGGTCGGCCTGTACCTGCCCAGGAGCATTTTCAGGTAGCTGCGGGCGAGTGGGGTTCATACGGACTCCGATAAATTCGTACAGAGGGGCCACCAATGGAACAGGGTGTGCTGCGTGATGAGATCGGGTTGAGTTTCCAGCCAGGCGCAGCGTTCTCCAAGCGCGTCTTGAAGTTCAGCGAGTGATTCGAAGCAGCGGTTGGCCAGCGGCTCATCCGTCAGGTTCCAGGCGCGTTCCACCGGCTGCAATTCTGGCGAATAGGGGGGCAGCGTCATCGTCTCCAAGCCACGGGGATGTCCCTCCACCGGAGGGACATGGAATCCCGCGCCATTTTCAACGAGCAAAATATGATGGTCTGGCCCCGCTCCGAGACTGGCCGCGAACGCGGCCACGACGAGTTGATAGGCGCGTTTGGTGACCTCGGGGACCAGCCAGAACTGGCTGGCTCCGCTTTCAGGACATACGAAGGCATACAGGTACAGCCAGTCGTAACGTGGCTGGACAGGGCGGGTTGCCGGGTGACCCGTGGGCGTCCAGACGGGCCGCGTGATGGGTTGGAGGCCAAGGCGATGTTCATCCATGGCCCACAACGAGACGTGAGGGTGGAGCCGCTCCGCTGCGCGAAGCCGATCCACTAAAATTTTGATTTGAACTCGTCCTGAGCAGTTATGTCGCCCCCGACATGTCGGGGGCGTGGCCGCTGGGGTGAAAACCCGGCCAGGCGCATGAACTCATAGGTGCGGCTCAGGTACACCGTTTTGCCAAAGTGCGCCTGAACCCAGTCCTGAACCATTTTGCCGCTCCAGAAGATGCCCTGGTCAAAATCCTCGCGCAGACGGGCGGCGAACTGTTGCTGCTCCGCCTGGGTCAAGACCGTGGGTGCGCCCCGGTTGTCGGCCCGTCCATCTCCCAGACCGTCCAGTCCCAGGGTGTGATACCGACGCAAGACCTTGCGCGCACCCGAGATCGAATATTGAGTCAACGCCAACAGCTCGTGTTCACTTTTGCCTTCGGCAAGAAGCGCGAAAAACTGTGCTCTGCGCCGTTAGGCGGCGCAGGTGCTGGCCCGGAAGATGCTCCAAAACGCCGCAGCAGAATGCTGCAGTTTGACGGAAGAGGAGAAGTATTTGATGCTTAGATTCTGCACTTTTTAATCGGAGTCCGTATGACGTAATCCCTGGGGGAACTCTTGGAACCAGCGCCACGTTCCGCTGTGGTCTGGAGCGACGGACCGCAGGATAGGGCTTCTGTCTTACGCGGCGGGCTTCGGCAGGGTCAGGCCGAAGGTGGCCCCCGCGCCCACGCTGCCCTCCGCAAATACCCGGCCTCCGTGCTTGAGCACGATGCGCCGCACCGTCGCCAGGCCCACCCCAATCCCCGGAAAGGCGTCTTGCGTGTGCAGCCGCTGGAAGATCCCGAACAGTTTCCCGCCGTACCTGGGATCAAAGCCCACTCCATTGTCCTGCACGGTGATCGTCCACTCGGTCCCCGTCTCACTGACCTGCACCACGACGTCCGAAACGTCCCGTGTGGTGGAGTACTTCACCGCGTTGCTGATCAGGTTCGTCAGCACCTGCTGCAGCAGCCGCGCGTCCCCCCAGACGCTGACGGCGGCCCGCAACTTCACGTCGATCACCTGTTCCGGAAACTCAAGCTGAGCGTCATGCTGCGCCTGCAAGATCAGTGGTTCCAGGGAGACCATCTGGGCCTGCAGGTCATGCCGGCCGGCCCGGGACAGCAGCAGCATCCCGTCAATCAGCCCATTCATGCGGGTGGCCCCCTGCTGAATGATGTCCAGGTTGCGGCTGACCTTGTCGGGTTGGTTGTTGACGAGCGCGGTGCGGGCCAGACCGGCAAAGCTCATCACGTGCCGGACTGGCGTGCGCAGGTCATGCGAGGCCGAGTACGTGAACGCATCCAGTTCTTCGTTGGCCAGCAGGAGTTCCCGGGTGCGGGCCGTCAGAGCGTCCCGCTGCAGGGTCAGCTCCCGGGTCTGCGCCGTGCGTTCCAGCGCCAGGGTCAGGCTGCGGCCCACCGCGCTGAAGACCGCTTCCTCACGGGGCGTCCAGTCCCCCGCACGCGGCGTGCCCATGGACAGCAGACCGTGCGGCGACTCGCCCACGAAGCACGGGTAGAACGCCCCGGCCCCGAATGCCTCGGTCCTGGCCACGCCCTGGCTGTCGGCACACCAGCCCGGCACGAACACCGACGCCCTGGTCTGGACCGCCTCGGCGTAACTGGGGGCGTTCACAGAAATGCCTGCCGTCAGGACAGCCACGACCTCCGGGGTAAGATTCTCGGACCACACCCGCGCTTTCCACAGGTCCCCGTCCAGCTCGTAGTACGCGACGCTGACCACCCGCAGGGTGGTTTCCAGCACCTCCACGGCCTGACGGGCCAGCGCGAGAATGTCCGTCGTCGCGCTGGACGACTCACTGAACGCAACGAAGGCGTCCAGTCCAGCAGTACGCTCTTGAAGCTGCTGGGTCTGCACCTCCCGGTCCAGCGCCAGCCCCAGGCCACGCCCGACCGACTCGATGACCTCCTGCTCCTGCGCCGTCCACTCGGGGCGCGGGGTCCCGGCCGCGAACAGGGCGTAGGGCTGCTCCCCCTGGTGGTAGGCCGTGACACTCAGCGCACTGGCGTAGCCCACCGACTGCCGTCGCCCATCCTCACTGCCCACAAACGATGTGCCGCGCCGTGCCAGGGCGCTGGCCACCAGCGGCGCGCTCAGCGCGATTCCGGCACGTCGGGCAGCCATGACCTCTGGGGGCGTGTTGCTGGAGAACATCACCGGATAGGCCATTTTGCCCTTGACCAGAAAAAAGCCGCTGATGGCGCCGCCGACCGCGTCGCGGAGGGTATCGCTGGCCGCGGTGGCGATGTCGTGCAGCTCGGTGCTGCTGGCCACCTGGGTGGTGAAGCGGACCAAGGCAGCGAGGGCCCGCTCACGCTGTTCCACGCGGACCTCGAGAACCTGGGCGTGGTTCCTGAGCTGATGCTGAGCCGCCTCGAGCTGCTGCTCCGTCTGCTTGCGCGCGGTGATGTCCCGGCTGCTGGCCAGCAGCCGGGTGACGGTGCCGTCTGCGGCGCGCAGCGGCGACACCCGCACCTCCCACCACTTTGGAGTGCCGGCAAACGTTCTGGCGGGGCCTTCAAAGGTGGTGGTGTGTCCGGCGCGCGCGGCGTCCAGCGCCTGCTGGACCTGGGCGCGAGCCTCGCCTTCCCAGAATGTGGGCCACAGGAGGCCCTGGCAGACGCTGAAGTCCGTGATCTCCATGGTCTGCCTGCCGCCGATATTCATGGACAGCACGCGGGCGTCCAGATCCAGCACCTTGATGCAGTCGGCGCTGCTGTCGATGATGGCCTGCAGATCAACGGCATCCAGGGAGGGGTCCGGGGTGGGAGGGGAAGTCATGACGTGCTGCACAGTCTGACAGCCTTTTGCCGAATTCGCTCACCCCTCAGCATTCATTTGCCAGCACCCGGCGTAGAAACCGGTTCAGCGTCGCCTCGTACCATTCCGGGTTCATGTTCCAACTCCGAATGTGTTCAGCCCCCTCCACCCGGTGATACTCCACGATGTCCGGTCTGGCGTGCGCAAAACGTTCCACCTGCGCCACCGGCACCGTCCGGTCCGCGCTGCCGTGAAACAGCAGCGTCGGTGTCTGAAACTGATGCATCACGCTCAGGTGATCGACGGCGTCAAAGTCCTGCCCGCTCTTCATGACCGTCAGGGACTCCACCAGACGCGCAAACGGCCGCACGTAATACCGCCGGGCAAAGTGACGGATCAGCGATCTCCACTCCAGCGGCGGGGAATCCAGCACCACGCCTGCGATCCGGGAGGCCAGCGCGCTGTAGCGCAGGAACGCCAGCGTGATGCCGCCCCCCATGCTGAAGCCCATCAGCACGATCTGCCGGGCCCCATGGGCCTGGGCAAACTGCACGGCGGCCTCCAAGTCCTCCCATTCCTCGGCACTGAGCCGGTAGACCCCCTGCGGGGTGCGGGGCGCGCCGTGGGCGTTGCGGTATGTGATGGTCAGGCTGGTCAGGCCCAGTCCGGCGAAGGTGGGCAGCACGCGCAGGGCGTCCTGCCGTAGGCCCCGGTACCCGTGGGTCACGATCACCCAGTCGGTATCCGCCGCGCCACTTGGGCCGCCAGGCACCAGCCACGCGGGCATGGAACCGTGGGGAGCAGGGACCAGGACCTCCTGGTAGGCCAGGCCACGCGACGCCGGGGTGCCCAGCCCAACGGTGGTGGGGCGCACCGCCTGGCCCACCGTCAGGGCAGCCTCCTGCCACCGGACGGCGCGGGTCACAGTGCGGCGGGTCTGCATTAGAACTGGCCCGAGCTGGGCAAAGCGCGGCACGCCGTCCGGGTCCTCCCATTCCAATCCCAGCACGCCAGCATGGGTGGTGGCCGGGTTGCGGGTCAGGGTCACTTGTGAAAAGGATGAGCTCCGGGCAGCGGGTGTGGGCCGTCCAGACCCAGAGGCCAGCTGCGGCAGGCCCTGGACGCCCAGGATGCGGGTGGTGGGAATGCGCCGGCGGACCGGAGAGGCCCACACCAGCGCGTCGGCAAAGTACCAGCCCACGGTCACGGTGGCCGTGCCAATCAGGCCGAGGCTCAGCAGGACCAGAACCAGGGGACGTGGTCTTGACAGGCGTCTGGATGGCTTCACGCTGAAAATCGTGCCACTGCCGGGGTGCCGCAGACCATGACCTTTCCCCCGTTGCACAGCACCAGCCTGACGGCAACCTCAGCTGTGCTTCAGCCGAACCCAGCCCGCCTGATGCCCTGCTACCCCCAGGCTCCTGTGTCCCCGGTCCTCTCCCCCACCCCAAACAGCACCCTGTCCAGGGCAGCAGTACGGCCGCGTCTAGATCCTTGACCAAGTGGCCCCAGGCCGAGCGTCTGCGCTGCCAGAACCAGGTGCGTGTGGCTGCTCAGCACCACCACGGGCACCCCGGCCACCAGTGCGCGGCCCAGCAACTCCCGGACCCACCAGGCGTTGCAGCTCCACCCATGGTTTAGCGTTCGTGTCCGCATCATGACTTCTGGCGGCAGCTCCTCAGCGTATCGCCAGAAGCGTGGCGTCCCTGGTGCCCGGCCCACCGCCTTCTCCCCCGCCCTGCCGCGCAGCCAGCACCGCTGCGTCCACCGCGTCATGTATCTCGTCCTCTCCGAGCACCCCCAGCACCACGAACTCGTCCCCGCCCACCCGGCCTCTACCACAGCAGTGCCTCGCGTAGCACGCTCGAGTCTCAAGCCTTTACCGCCGTACCTGAATGGCAACTCCTGCGGCGCTGCCCCAGTCCCGCTGAGCTTCAGGGGCCAGAACCCTCACCACACGGGCGGTCCCCATCATCGTCCAGATTCACAGGCCAGGCCGTCTCCGTCCCCATCCAGCCCTGTCCGGTAACCTGCCTGACCGCGCCGGATCGGAAGCGGGACGCCGGCGGCGTGGGCGGCTGCACAGGTGGCGAACCCTCCTTGCGGCACCTTGACCGGCGCGCCCGCCCGGGCCGCAGCTGCGTCGCGCTTGGCCTGAGCGGCGCAGCTGCCCTGCGGCAACTTGAACCGTTCGGCCCCAGCCCGGTTGACCCGGTACCCCAGATCTTCCAGCGCGCCCAGCGTCAACAGACTGACCGGATTGACCTGTCCCGTGAAATCGCTGGCGCTCCCGGACAGAATCTCGGCACACACGGCCTGACCGGACCAGTGCCCGGCGTCCGGGTCCAGAGGCACGCCCTGCTTCTGTCCGCCCAGCGCCCGGTAAGCGGCCAGGGCACGCGGACCCGTGTAGTACAGAACTCCACCAACACGCCGCACGAAGGTTCGTCCGTCGGTATCGCCACTGACAGACACCCGGTACTCCGGTTCCCACAGCGTGCCGACGCCCAGCACGTGGAGGAGCTCATGAATCATCGTGTCCAGCAGATCTTCGCGCGGCAATTCGGAGAGCCCCACGGAGTTCAGATCAATCACGCCGTACACCGGCAGGTACGAACCATCGCGCAGATCGCACGGCATGCCGGTGGCATACACGTCGTCGCCGAGTTGCTTGACCACCACAAACACCAGCAACTGCTTCAGGGTGCCCTGCACCCTGGGCAGTCCCCGGTCACATTCATTGGCGGCAATATCCACCCGCACCGGCGCAAACGGCGATGTGATCAACGCCGAAACCCGTGTCGCCGCCTCCCGTACGGTGGCCTGCTGCTGGGCGGTCAGGGGGCGGCCCAGCAGCCGCGTCTCAATGCCAAAGGTTGCCGCACCCGCACTGCCAAGCAGAGTCCAGGACAGCGCCAGACACCACAACCCGCGCCACAAGCGCCTCACGGAAGAATGCACTTCCGTACTGTACGGCCTCCAGCCGCCAAAAGCTCCGGTGCGCTACAGTAACCAGGCAAATCCCACCCCTCTCCCCGCACATCTCATTGACTGACCATTCTGGGCCGTGCCCAGGCTTCATGGTCTGCTTTCTGGAGGACCATGACCAAAGTCGCGCACCACGCCCACTCCCGCGCATCCTCCCGGCCCATCTCGGTCCGTTGGGCCCTGACGCCCCTACTGCTGACCACGCTTCTGCTGGCCGCACCTGCGGCGCAGGCGCAGGGCACCCCCCGGACTATTGAGGTGGCAGTGTCGGCATCCACCACCGGCCAGGAAGTGCCGGTGCGTGAGGGCGACATTCTGCGCTTCACGCTCAGTGGTGCGGGCGGCACCGGCTACAGCTGGCAGGCCATGGACGTGGACCCAGCGTACCTGACCCTGATTGACCGACAGACCGTGGCCGCACCCACGGCCAGTGGACAGGTGCCCCAGGTGGGCGGCCCCGGTCCCTCCACAGTGTACCGCTACGTTGTGCGCGCTCCCCTGCGCCGTGCGGGCGTGAGCTTCAGCGTGCCGGTGGTGTTCGCCCACCTTCCTCCCGGCCGCACCGGCCGCGTACAGATCACCCTGATTCGCTACACCCTGGTTTCCGGCCAGTAGATGGAGACAAAGGTTCTGGCCCCTTAAGCTCAGCGGGGATGGAGCAGCGCAACAGGGGTTGTCATTCGGATAGGGCGCTAAGGGTTCGAGACTCGAGCCTGTAGCGCGAGGCCTTGCGGTGGTGGTCCAGCTGCTGGGCCGAGGGAGCGCGACGCCCGGACACTGCGCTTGTGGGGGCGCGCTGGGGCGGCCACTGGGTCCGCGCGGCGTCGGCGGCCTCATAGAACTGCGGATGTCCCGCACAGTGTCAGGCCGCACCTCTCCGGCATAACAGCCCATCAGATACGGGTATTCCGGGGTCAGGCGGTAAGCGTAATCGTAGGTGCGTCCATCGACATGGACCGTTTCAGCGCGCCCATGGCAGGCATCAAGCGCTGCATTCATCAGCAACATGCCCCCGGCGTCACGCATCCCCAGGCTGGGGAGACCCGTCGAGGGCCCAGCCCACCACGCTATTGCTGTCGGCCCCCGGCAGACAGGGCGAGCTGCTGTGATAGTGGTACTGTCCTGTCCCTTGCCTTGCCCCTGGACCTCAGACGGACGCCCTTACCCTGGCGACGCTGAGAGGAAGGGGGGGATCCAGAGCTGAACCCCCCTTCGGCCATGCTTTTTCTTCGTGGACGGTTTCAAAGCGCTTTACACTTCGCAGGCGTGCAACCAATGCGGCCACACCTGCCGGGAGAACCGGGCCAGTCAATCGCGGTTTCGGTGTGTTGCCTGCGGTCATCAGGAGAATGCGGACCTGAACGCAGCGCGGAACATCCTGGGGCGGGCCGTCCCATCAGGCATCAACGTAGCGGTAGTAAACGCAAGCGTTGCCTGAGAAGCCAACGGATTTATCCGTTGGTAGGTCACATAAATGAATGCAGAAGCTGCTTCGCCGTTGGCTGGCCCCTCGCCCGGCCGGCGGTTCCACGGCCGGTGCGGAGGCTCAGGAATGGGGTCCCTGTACAGTAGGCGAATGAGTGATGTCCGAGAAGGCGGAGACCTTCCTGAGCTTGACGGAGAAAAGCAGCGGCGCTCGATGATCTCGGCGCGTCGTCACGTGGGGGCGGCGGGGTTTGCCCAGAGTGAGGCGCTTGAACAGATCGTGAGCGCGGGCCGGGAACAGATTACCGTGGCCCAGGCCCTCCGGCGGGTCGTGGCCACCACCCAGACCCAGTTGCAGGCCCAGTTGCGAGACGGTGCCGTGACCGCAGACCTCCAGGCCGCACAGGTCCAGGTGGCCAGGCTGGAGCAGATGATTGCTTCCGGCCAGGCCCAGATTGACGCGGCACACATCCTTCAGCAGGCCATCCAGGACGCCCTGGTCAACGTGCGGGGGACCCCACTGGAGAACATCAGCGCCGGGTTGCTGACCACCCTGGGCGCTGAGGTGCAGCGGCAGGCAAAGGCGCTGGAGGCGCTGATTGCCATGGCCATCAGCGCCGCGGCAAGCACCGAACAGATCATGACGCTGGAGCAGGTCAGTGCCGACGTGGCCGAGCAGTCCGAGTCTGCAGAACACGAGCGCACGGAGCGGGAACTCGCCCATCTGGACGACATGCACCAGCAAACGTTGCGCCGGATTCGTCAGCTGGAACGGGAGGGGCAGGCCCACGCGGCGCAGAAAGTGCAGCTGGAGGACGAGGCCGAGAGTGCACAGCGTGACATAGAGGTGCTGGAAGCGGCCGAGGCCCGTAACCTGGAGCAGATCGCCAACCTCGAAGGGCGGCAACAGGCCTCGGAGCAGCGCCGCACCGGGCTGGAGGCCACCGCCGCGCAGCGTCAGGCCCGGATTGAGGAGTTGGGTGGCCAGCCCGCAGACCAGAAGCCCGTCGGGTAAAAGTCCCCGGTGAAGCGCGTGCCGCCTGCTGGGCGACTGGGCATGGACTGTGTCATGGTGTTGGCGGCCGAGCAGTTGCGATCAAGAGTTGGGGCGTCAGGGGTTGGAGTCTGCACAAATATTGTCGGATCTTTCAGTCCATAGGGCGAGATCACAGACACTTCGATTTTTTCGGCTTAAGGCTTTGTACCTGAGATCATGTAGTTTGCGCTCATGGCCGCGAAACGCTGTCCAGGACAGTTCTAATGCTTGCCCTCTCCACGTCGAGCTTAGCAAGACGCACCAAAGCGCAGCAGTGAAGCCGAACTCGACTCGCGAGTTCGCCCCAAGCTGACCAAGGAGAAGTACGAAGGCCTGCTTCCACATCCTCCAAATCCTGAACAGGACAGAGCAGGAAACTCAGTACAAACAGCAGTAGCGCCTTCAAGGGAGCGAGAGAGGCCAACCCATGCCTGAAGTCACGGGGACGCGCCCCTCTTTTCTCAATGGACTGGTGGGCGCAAGACCCTGCGTGAGCTGGAGTTCGTCCAGACGGCCGGGGTCCAGTTGCTGCGTCCGCGGCCCAACCATGGCGCGGCCTACGCCAGCTGGAAGGTCATCCTGCTCGGCGCGCCTGCCGGGCTGCGGGTCAGCGAGCTCGCGGGCCTGCGCAGGGCCGACATCCACCTGCAGGGCGAGCATCTGCAGCTGATGGTGACGGGAAAACGGCAGAAACGGCAAGGTTGTTCCCCTGAGCCGGTCACTGCAGCAGGTCCTCCAGGCCTGGCTGGCGAGGACACCGCAATTGCTTAGCTACGTCATCGGCGGACAGGGCAGCGGCTCCGTGCAGGGCCGGGTCAAAGCGGTTTGCGGGCGCAGCGGTGTCCCCTCCTCGCGCCGCCAGGTTCACGGGCTGCGCCACAGTGCGGGCACCCGCATCTACGCTGACACAGGTGACCTGCTGGCCGTGCGTGACCATCTGCGTCACGCTGACATCATCAGTTTCGAGATCCACGTCGAGTACGCCAGGAAGATGAAAGACCGTCCAGTCAAAGGCTGGTGAAGGCAAAGGCCGGGCCAGGAAGTCACTAAGAGTGGAGCACGCGATGTCTACTGAGGCGCACAAGCAAGCGCTCGCGCGAGAACCTGGGTTGTGACGTTAAAAGTCTTTCACGCGATTTAAACCGAGTTTCGGCCTTCACCAGGTTAAGCCCTGGATCGTGAATGTGACCCGCTCCGTTCAAGCCCTTTGTCCGCTGGCACAGTGAAGTGGCGGCTGTAAAGATGTCAATCTGGAGAAGCTGCCGCCCTGTGTCTGCTGGGACCGAAAGACAGCGGACAAGTATCGTGACGGCCCGGCACTGCAGCCCTGCAGGCGGACCGCCCGCCAGACCCAGCGCACCGCGGAACTCCTGAGCGCAGCGCCTCAACCGCAGGGTGTGGCGTCAGGAAAGCGGCACGCGCGCGTCACTCGGAATCGAATTTATCCTCGCTGACAACACCATCACACCCACTTTGTTTGTCCAGTCGGTCGAGTAGGAGCTTAAAGTGCTTGGCTATGTTGTTCAGCCGCTTTTCTGTGCGCACCTGACTGTCACAAATGTCTTCCAATGACTGTTTGATCTCCGTCACGACCGCCGCTGGAACCGGCGCGTCGCTCAGGCCCAACACCTGCTTGAGCGCTTGTGGGTAGTTTTTTACTGTGCGGCTCGTGACCAGAGCATGTGCCGCGTAGAAATCATCGATAGCCTGCGGATCCAACCGTCCAGGCCTGTCACGGTCTTGCAGTCGGTAGTACAACCGCACCTGCCTTGACATGTTTCCCACATCCATCTGGAGTTCATCGGCCAGTTCACTCATCAGCATGTATCCATACTAAAGATTTCCTCTTTCTTATTTCTGACACCGCTTACCAAATCGCACCCTAGGCTGAAAAGAGCATATACGGGGGCATGCCTTCATTATTTATGGTTTTGTGCCAAAGTAATCCTGCAAAACCCTAAACTATACCAAGAAACCTGAGTCCGCCCGAGGTTTCAGATCAAATCTTTCTGGTTTTGGAGGAAAAATGTTGAACAGAGATGTGGAGGCGCTGTCGGTCCAGGAACGGTCAGATGTCCTGCTGGACCTGTTGAAAGTCAACCGAATGGTCACGTCGGGGCAGTTGGAGCGCTGGGGCCTGGCGGAGGCAGCGGGCCGCCTGGGGTTGCCCTCACGGCTGCAGTCGGTGCGCACGCAGGTCACGCAGCCGTCGAGTTTGCGTAACCTCAGGTTTGTGGGGACGGACGAGCGGCTGTTGCGGAGGCCGGAGCGGGAATTGAAACACTGGGCGGCGCTGAGTGAGGTGTGGTGGACCATGTGGCTGGGCAAGCACGGGGTATGGGAGGTCCTGGACGGCCGGGGGCGTGAGGGGCGGCGGATGCCGGATGCCCGGGTGTCTGGCTTGTGGTGGGAGCCGTGGGCCATCGAGATTGACTGTGGCTACGATAAGCCGCAGATACAGCGCAAGTTGCTGGGCATCGCGGAGGCCGGATACCGGCGGGTGGTGTGGGCCACCACCGTGCATGACCGGGTGCGCCGGGTGGGGTGGTTGATCGATGACCTGTGGCGCGACGGGAAATTGACCGGGCTTGAGGAGTACGAGATTCGTTTTTGTAATTTCTGGATCAGTCAAGATCCATACCAGAACCGCCCGCGATGTTACAAACGCAATGATTTTTTTGGGCAGCGGCAGGTGATCCTGGAACTCGCGTACGGTGACGTGGGGGAAGATGACGGTGGCTGGCAGGAGGAGGATGAGGTCAGCGAGGATGACCTGCAGGATGGTCACGCCTGGGAGGGTGAGGACGCGTACGAAGATAAACGCGTCTGGCAAGACCACGAGGACTGGAGCGACGGCGAACTGGAGTGACCCGGCGGAGACTTCGCTTGCGTCACCGGAGCCCAGAGTGGAACGGCTCGATCCTGGGCTGTGGCACAGGCAGGGTGATGAGCCGGAGCGTGGGGTGATGCGCAATGCCGCCAACTTTGTGCTGGCGGGCGAGCAGAGATTCGAATGGGGCAGGGTTTGGGACCACGAGCAGGAGCGGGGTCTGCCACGAGGTGATGTGGTGCTTGTGGCGTTTAAGATAGGTCTCACCCTGCTTGGGGGTGATGCCGCCGTTGGCGATACTGGCGTAGAGGCGAGGTTGGCCTGGGCGCGTGTAGGGGTTGTACAGGACGCTGTGAGATCCCCTCGAGGGCCGGTATGAAACGTTGGCGTAGGCGTTGTCCGGGATCCGGACCGTGCAACTGATGATCTCGTCGGTGTGCGTGCGCCCGGTTGGGGAGTGCGGGTACCGCCGGGAGGTCGGGGGATCGTCACTGGGTTTGTAGCCCTGGCGGTACAGCAATTCCAGGGCGTCGTTCAGGTAGGCGCGGTTGGCCACACTTGCTGGAGCATTCAAAAATGGGACGGAGGGCAGCGTGATGCGCGCGTAGGCACGGCCCTGGTCCGTAAGACCGACGACGGGGCCATAGCTTGACTGGTAGATGCGCACGAGGCCAGCAATGTTGAGGCCATACCAGTAGGTATCGAGTTCGTAATTGTTGAAGGACCGGTCAAGGTGTTCGGCGCTCAGGGCCCCCCTGGCGGCGAGGTACCAGAAAGCGGCGGCCTCCGTGTCGGTCAGGTTCATGCTTGTGCTTCCCGGACACCCGTGACTTCAGTCATGGGAGGAGGGGAGCCAGCCGCGTTGCGGCTGGCTTGGTTTTCACCCAGTGTCATCATATCGTCCTCCATGTGAAGGTTGTCCGCACCGCCAAACTGAAGCTGATCTGCTCTCCTGAGCAGAAAGCGGCGCTTGACGTGGTGACGTTCGCCTTCCGTGACGCTCAAAATACCTGCTCGAAATGGGCTTTTGAGAACGCCAAGACCGCGTCCAATAAAAAGATCCACGACGCGTGTTACGCCACGCTGCGCACTCAGCACGGACTGAGTTCTCAACTGGCCTGTTCGGCCGAGCGTCTTGTGGCTTCGACGTACAAGGGTCTGTGGACACGGACCATAGACGCCGCCAAGCGCCGCCGGGAGGCTGTGGCCCGCAAAGCCAGCGGGCAAAAGATTCGTATTCCGTCCCTGTATAAAGGTCTGGATTCGGCTCCGCTGTTCAAGGCCCGCACGCTGGAATACCAGCTGGGCCGGGATTACAGCTTCAAGAAAGACCAGCACGTGTCTTTGATGACGTTGGAAGGTCGTCTGTCGTTGCCGTATGTCGGCTGGAACCGCCATGTGGCTGAGCTTGGGCTGGCAGACACGGTGATCGGCGCGGCCAAGCTGTGGTATCAGAAATCCAGAAAGCAGTGGTATCTGCTGGTCAGCTTTACGGTTGAACTGCCTGAACCCAAATCCAGCGATTTTAAGCAGGTGGTTGGGGTTGATGTGGGGCAGCGCTTCCATGCGGTGACCAAAGTGAACGACCCGTCCCGGGTCGTTCACGCGGTGCTGCATTCGGGTGCGGAGCACGACCGCCGCAAGCGCACGTATGAACGGAACAGAAGCAATTTGCAGGCCAAAGGCACCCGGTCCTCGAAGAAGCGTCTCGCTTCCCTGAGTGGCCAGGAGAGACGGTTCACAGCCTGCACGAATCATCAACTCGCCTCCAGGATTATTCAGGCCCACCCCCATGCATTGATCGGTATGGAAGATCTCGTTCACCTGCGCGACCGGGTGGAGCGCCGTTCCTCGAACAAAGCCTCTAAAAAGCGCAAAGCGGCCAACCGACGTTCTTCGCAGTGGAGTTATGCCGAGCTGCGCCGTTATGTTGGGTATAAAGCGCAGCTTACCGGTAGTCTGGTGGTGGCGGTGGACGCGTACATGACCAGTCAGACGTGTCCGCCTTGCGGACACGTCAGCCGGGAGAACCGGCCAGGAAATGGAGTCAGGTTCGTGTGTCAGAGCTGCGGCTTTGAGGAACATGCGGACGTGGTGGGCGCCATGAATATCGGGATGCGGGCGAGTTTTCTCAAGCAACAGTGGTCTTTTACGGGGTGCCTGTCAGCCACCCCCGTCCTCTCTGGGGACGTAGATGTTCCGCGTGATGAAGTCGAAGCCAGGAGGGCGGCGCGAGCCATCTTTCTGGAGTTGAGATGGAGCGTAGGGACAAGCCCGTGACTTCAGTCATGGGTCGTTGACGCGGTGATCGTACGTGGAAACTGGCGGTGCGGCGCGTGGTGCGTGGTACTGCTGCAGACAGGCTGTTCTGACGACTTCGGGGGCGTGTGCGGGCCGTGGATGGGCCTGCAACGATCTCTGAAGGGGAAATCATTGGGGATTTTTGGGGGTTCGGTGACCCTGTTCAGTTGTCTAGAAGAAATACATTTAAGATAAAGAGCCGCCCCAGAAGGGTCTGCTTAGCACCTTCCGTACCGGACAATTCCACATTGAGACCGTAATGGACAGCAAATCCCCGAACGTGTGGTTGGTTGCGCACAGTGGGCTGGCCCCAAAAGTTGGACGTCGAACTGACGGTCCAAGAGATTCGGGCGGACCGCAAAGGGATGGGCACTGTCCGTTGCGCGTACCCAGCGTCGTTCGCCTCTGGCCCGCAGACCCCCAGTACGCATCGGGCGGGCGACACGCTTCCTGGAGATACGAATCCCCTCTGCCCACACCTCTGCGCATTCACGCAGAGCTCCGGAGCGCCTTTTGCGGAGTTGATAAATCTCCCGGATGCGCTGCTCCAGCAGCGCATCTCATTGCTATTGGTTGGAGACAGGCCTTCTTTGCCAACTGTGGTCCCCGCTCACGGAGACCTCCAGCACGCGACACCTCACATCCAGACGGTATTGCGTACGGTGCTCGGAGGTGAAGCGGTACCTCAGCGTGTGGTTTCTCTGGCAAAGAAACGGGCAAGCGTCCTCATGGGCGTCTGTTCTGCCCAGGACAGGCGGCGATTTTTTTTGGATTTCCCGCTCATACCGCAGAATTTCGTTTTCTTTACGGAGCCGTCTGATCTCCTGTTGCTCCGGGGGCAGATTTTGCTTTGTCTGGCCAGGGAAAGCGGCTTCACCCTGTTCTTATTCGGGCGTCAGCCACTTGCGAAGCAGTGAGGAACGCTCGTCTGGCTCGCGCGCGGTGCGGGTAAGTTCGCCGCCCGTTCGGGCGAGCTGAACAGCATCTCGCTTGAATTCGGCGGAATGGATTCTGCAGTGGGTCATGGTGGTGCCTCCTCTTGTCGAGGTTTATCTCCATCTGCACAAAACCGGGTCACCCTCAACTTCATTCTGATCAAAGTACCCCCACTGGGGGCTTCAGCTTGCGGGTGAACCCATCTGCAGATACAATGCACGCTAGTGCGTGTTTTTTAGCACGGTGCCCTCATTGCGCCACGCGAGATTGTTAATAAGAAAATCGCTTCATTCGCTGAGACGTCGGCCAGTTACCGTTGTTAGGTAATTTTGAACGACTGTTATCTACCACAACACGCCGCTGGAATCGATCAGTTCGGGTGATGCTCGTCTCACTTTGTCGTGCATCAGAAGTGAATGTACTTCGTAACGGTGCCGGCGCCTGCCTTACCAACAGGCGCGGTTCAGGCAGGCGCCGGCAGGGTCGATCCAAGGACTAAGGCTGTGAAGAGCAGTTGGTTTCAGGCCGCCATTGCCAATCAATCGCGTTATGCTGTAAACGTCCCGGAGGTCAACGCGTAATTGACCAAAGGGAAAACCCCCCGTGGGAGCTGGCCGGCTCGTAATCCACAGAGGGTATCCACCCAAGTTAAGTTGCCGCCTGATGCGGTGGCTTTCGCCTACCCATAGGATACGCGCCCTATGGGGTTCGGTCAACAGAGGCCGAATGGCTCTCCAGAACGGGAGCGAGGAGACGCGCCGGAGAACAAGTGATCACCTACCAACCGCCATACGGCGAGACTGCGCGATTCAGGAACAACGGCCCCTGCCCCCACCACAACCATCAATCTGGCGGCGAGGCATGAGCGGCGCAGTTGTCACCAGCAGCGGGGACCACCACCGTGGATTTCACCAGTGCCCTAACGTCCTGCGCGACAAATACGCCGGTAAGATCGGCGTGGACGGTTACGGATACATCAACTACCTGATGAGCTGGGCCAATACGCATGCCACGCTGTCTGTGCGCCGGATGATGGGCGACCTGGGCGTGAGCCAGAGCAAACTCTTGCGCATTCAGGCCAGCGTGCTGCAGCACTGTGGCCACTTCATCGCCATGACCCCGGGCAGCCGGGTGAACGCCAACCGCTGGCACCTGGACATGGAACGGCTCTGGGCAGAAAACGCCCTCCACTTGTCCCAATCCTACGCCGAACGCATGGCCGCCAAGGGTGTACCGGCAATCAATACACCCCCCAAAAAGGCCCGGAGGGATGTAGCGAAAATCAATACACCCGGTGTATCGCAAATCAATATAGGGGGTGTATTGATTTGCGATACGTATAAAGACAGTGTTTTAAATACACCAGAAAAGACAGGTGTAAATAACGTAACCAAAAACGCGCGCGAAGAAACTCCGCCCGTCGCGCCAGTGGCCGAGCCCAGCCCAGTGCCTCACACCACTTCTGAAGCTTCGCTTTCAAAAGATCTGGAGGCAGTGCGCGAACCAGCTGCAAGGGTGGCCGTGTTGCCGCCTGACGGCGGGGCCGCTGACGCGGCCATCACGGACTCCGAACTGGAACTCCTGTTTGGGACTGACGTAGCAAGCTCCCAGAAGACGGAACAGGCCGAATCTGGGGCAAAGGTTCCGGGTGGCGGCGCGGCGGCCCGGCTGGCCCCGGCCCCGGGCCGTGGAAACGCCCTGCGCCCGGTGGATCGCGAGGACCTGCTGGAACGCCCGCTGGCGGTGCCCTCGGACACGGTGTACCGCCTGGTCAAGGGTCTGATCGGGGGCAACAAGGCGATCGACGACGGGATCCTCGATACCCTGACGCCCGCAGGTGCCCTGCCCCGGCGTGACTGGCTGCGCCTGAGCGAGGAGGAATTAACCGACGTCCGCCGGATTGCTCAGGCCAAGGCGCAGGTAGAGAAACTCAATTTTTACAGCTGCGCGATTTTGGCTCTGGACGTGTTGATCGGTGCTCCAGTCGGTCAAACCGGCCAGCGGAGGGCATCTGCGAACGCCGTGATAGCCAACGCGGGCTGCCTCGCCCCGGCCCAGCACTTTGAAATCGTAGACCGGAGCGAGGATATGGGCAAGTTCCAGGCAGGGGCATGCTGGGTGCGGAAAGTGGATGACGTGGCCGTGATCATCGAGCGAGCCGAGCTGGTCAAGCGGCGCAGCACCGAGGGCCTGATTTACCACCTCAGTGACGGCGAGACCAGCAACGCCCTGAAGCTGATCACCGGGTATGAATTTCGCGGAACAGAAGGGGAAGCGTGACCAGGCGTGAAGAGTTCGATCGATTTCTGGACCAGAGAGGCAAGCTTGTGCGACGGACGGAGAGTGAAATCGAGCGCGCGCTGCGCTACAGCGTTGAGAACCATCTGGCACCGGGTGACCATCCGTTGTTGCCAGAGGAGCCGTCTGACACCTCTACGGCGCCCCGCTCTTGCCGCAGGTAGAGCTCAGGACGCGCTGCGGCACCTATCGAATGGACGCCGTGCTGCACTCGAAAGGCCCAAATACTCTGATCGTGCCGGACGGGCAGGTGTTTCACGGCGATCCGTTTGATGATGAGCTGTGCAGTACCCTGATCCTGCAGACCGGGCTAATCGAGCAAGTTACCCGGTTCGATGGCGCTATGCCCCGGACGACGGAGCGTTCTTCACCCGGCGTGTTCATCCAGCAGCGTTTGCCTCCAAAGCTAAGGCAGTGGTGAATATTAAGCCCACTCCAAAAGCAAGTGAGGCGGCGCCGCAGGCCGCCGGCGAGACATTCAAGATCTGGTATGACGCCAGAGTTCATACCGATGAGCTGGCACTGGATGATGACGGGGACATCCTCATCCGACCTGCGCGGTTCCGCCTACGCTCCCACCACCGCGATTTTTCGGACGGACGGATCACAGAAATGCTCGGGGTGCTGGCTGCCAGCGGTCCCCACATGGTTCAGGAGTTGGACGGTCTTTACTGGGCCATCCACCAGACACGCAGACCCAGCCTGGCGCATTGGGTGTGGAGCAATGTGCGACGTCAGCGCGATTTCGAAGGAGGACTGCGGCGAGCCGCCGAAGTGCATCAAGCCGTCGGTACGACTTCTCCCCCTGAGTCGACGTTGCCTAAGGGTTAGGCCAGTAGAGACTGGGAAACGGCAGGTCCTCCACTGCGAAGTACTTCAGCACGCGGGCGACCTGGGTGTGGTTCCAGGCCTGCCCATTCCGGGACCGGTGGTTCTCAGCATTGAACCGGGCGGCGATTTCGCGCAGGGACAGGCCAGTCTGCCGCATCAATCAGATGGAGCCATTCAGGGACACGTAGGCCAGGCGTGCTTTGCGGGCGGTGGTGGTGGCCGACTTCCCGGCACGTTCCAGGCATGGGGTGCGGACTGCACACTTTTGGCGCCGCGTGCCTTAGCCGCCGCCAGGGCGTCGCGGGTCCGGGTGCCAAAAGTGTGCAAGAGACACGAAATCATGGCAAGACCATGGGCTACTGCGGAACGCCGCGCTCGAACGCGAAAATCTCGTTCAGTTGAACGCTGCGGCCCGTCAGGTCAGACAGGCTTTCCAACAGTGAATTCACGGCCACGAGATCTATTTTTTCGATGCGTTCCTTGGCCATCATGCGGTACAGGGTGTTCTGGCCCAGCGGAAGACCGAGCTTTTCCCGGGCCGTCACCTCAACCTGCAGGACTTTCAGCTCGTTCACTTCGAGAAATGTTTTGAGGGTCAACCGGATGGCCACAGGCTCACGCTACGACACTGCAGCAGATTTGGAACGAACACTAGCGTTATCGCTTGATAAGTACTAGCGATAACGCTAGTATTGCATGCAAGACGAAGTCGGACACCCGTGCGCCAAGTCCGTCCTAAATCCACATTGCACAGGAGGTATGTCGTGACGACACACAAGACGCTGCTCCTTGGTCCGCTCCCTGGTCCACTCCTCACCGCGCTGGCCGCCCGACTCACGCCAGACATGACCCTGATCGTGCCTAACGTGCAGGCCGGCACCAGTGTGGCCCGGTACCTGGCCCTCCGCCCACGCATCCTCACCCTCACCCAGCTGGCCCGGAGCGCGCTGCGCCGGGACGGCTGGAGCCTTCTGCGGCCTGGCGAGCGCGACCGAATGATGCAGGCGCTGCTCGACGAACTGCAGCTGGAATATCTCGACGGTCTCCGGCGGCGTCCCGGAACGCTCAGTGTCGTGGCAGGGCTCATCGGAGAATTTCAGCGGGCGAACGTGACCCCGGCCGCACTGCAGGCGGTGGCGGGCTCCCCACGTGAGCGGGACGTGGCGCGTCTCTACGGGGCCTACCACTCCAAATGCCAGGCGGACAGGCGGTACGACGCGGCGGGCGCGGAACATCTCGCCGCATCATTGTCCGATTTGCCGGGCGTCCACGCCGTCGCGCACGGCTTCGCGTACCTGGACGCGGCGCAGCAGGCATTGATCAGCCGCGTGCTCCTCCCGGGGTCGGCCATGACCCTCCCGGCCGGTCCTGGCGCAGCGTCACGCACCCTGGACACCGCCGCCGCCCTGGTTTCGGCGGGCTGGGCTCCGGTTCAGGTCAATGGTGCGCCGTCTACCGTGGGTGACCGGGTCATGGCTGCAGGCCAGGGGGAGGTTGCGGTAGTGGGCCTGCGCCGCGCGGAGTACGCCGATCTCACCGCGGAGGTGCGCGGCGTTTTGCAGGTCGTCCGGGACAGACTCGAGGAGGGGGTGCCGCCGGAAGAGATCGCCGTGATTGTTCGGACCGAGGCGCGGTACGTGGAGACGCTGGCCGACGTTGCGGCCGAGTACCGGATCCCGCTTCTGAGTGGTCTGCAGCGTTCCCTGCTGGATACGGGGCTGGGGCGACTCGTGCAGGCGTGGTTGACGGCCCACACGTCGGGGTGGTCGTACGCCGCGGTGCGGGCCCTCCTCACTGATCCGCTGCTGGAGTGGCCGCCGGGCCTGGAGCGCGCCCGGCAGTTGCGGACACGCCGTCCTGCGGGCCTGAGCGCGTGGGATGATGACCTGCTGTGGCTGGCCGTGCCCGACCCCACCACGCGGGCTCAGGCCGCAGGTGTGGTGCGCCGGCTCCTGACCTGGGGCGGCGTGCCCATACGTTGCCGGGTGGATCCGGAACTCAACCGGCTGGTGGCCACCCTGCTGCGGCATTTGCCGCAAGGTGCCGCACCCTGCGAGCAGGGCGCGGCGCTGGGAAGCGTCGCGGCGGCGCTGCGCGCCGTGACCCTTCCGGCGCTGCTCACGCCCTCTGGGGTGCGGGTGCTCAATCCGCTGGGAGCGCTTGGACGGCAGTTTCGCGTTGTCGCGGTACTGGGCCTGTCGAGCGGGATTTTTCCCGCACGCCGCTCGGACCACCCACTCGTCGACGCGACGACGCGGGCGAGGTGGGCCGCCCAGGAGGTGATTGTGCCCGACGTCACCGCCCTTGCGGGCGTGGAGCACGCGTTGTTTCGGGGGTGTGTCGCCGCAGCCAGAGACGAGCTGATTGTCACCAGGCCACGCCGGGACGTCGCCGGCGCGCCGCTCCTGCCCAGCCCGTTCTGGGAGCAGTTGGCCCGGGGGACGCCCCTGGACCGCTGCCGCCTGGGGTCAGCGCTGGAGCGGGAAGTGGAGTGCCCAGGGCTCCGGGGACAGGTGGGCGCGGCCCTGGACGCCGCGCGCTCAAGGCGGGTCCTGACGCTGCACAGCGGAATGCTGCCCGGCGGATTTGATGTGGCCACCCGCACGTGGACGCTGCAGGAACTGCAGCTCGCGTCCATCTGCCGCTACCGGTGGTACGCGGAGTCTCTGCTGGGCCTGACAGACCCAGAGCGGGTGTGGGCCGACTTGCAGCGCACGGCGGTGGGTGCGGCGCTGTGCACAGGTGACGGACAGGCCCAGGCCATGGGCGCGGCTGACAGCGCACTGGAGCGGCGGGCCCACACGCTGGCCCGCACGCGGCACTGGCGTCCGGGCCGGCTGTGGGCCGCGCGCCGCCTGGAACTGCTCGGGGGCGTCCGCATGGTGTACGAGCGGCTGAGCGCCCAGGGCAGGCAGTTCGGGAACGCACGCAGCCTGCCAGCACGCTGGGCGGTCGGGGGGCGGATGCTCACGGTGCGCGCCCGCGTCGACCTCGTGGAGCTTCATGGGCGTCGTCAAGTCCCCACCGTGCTGCTGCGGGGCGAGACCGTGCCGGGGGCCCGGCTCACCCCGGGCCACGTGCTCGCGCTCAGCGTGCAGGCGGCGCGGGCCTCAGCGGGCCAGAGCGTGTCCGTGGTGAACGGCGACACCCTTCACACCCTGAATATCGTGGGCCCGCAGAAAAAGGTCCTAGCCGAAGCCCAGGAGCAACTCGCCGCCGTCGTCGAGGCCATTGCGTCCGGCGACGTGCGGCCGTCCCCCGTCCAGCCGCGCGTGTGCGGGTCTTGCCCGGTGCGCGCCGTGTGCCGTGTGGGACAACTGGCGGTGAGCGCGTGAGCGGGCCGGTGTTCACGGCCGTGCAGGTGGCCGCCATCACCACGCCGCTCAGCGTGGCAGTTAACGCGGGGGCCGGCAGCGGCAAGACCCGGGTCCTGACCGAACGGATCATCTCCTCCCTGGAACGTGGCGTGCCCCCAGGACAGATCATCGCCGTCACCTTCACAGATCAGGCGGCCGCGGAACTGCGCGGGCGCGTGCGCCGCCGGGTAGAGGAGTGCGCCGCCGCGGAACCGGAAGTCTGGCGCTCCCGGCACGCCGCCCTCGCCGGTCTTCGCATCGGCACCATCCACGGCCTCTGCGGCCAGATTGCGCGTGCCCACCCGGCCGAAAGTGGGGCGGGAATGGCGTTCGAGATCCTGGACGCCAATGATGAGCAGCTGTGGCGGCGCACCCACCTGTCCACCGTGCTCGCGTCGCTGCCGCCAGACGTGGTGGCGGCCGTACCCGGACCGCTCCGGGGGCCCGGACTTGACGCCTTGTTCCAGGACCCGGCACGCGCCCATGACGCTCTGAAACGCGCCCTAGACACTGCTCCAGACGGTGATCTCAGCCGCGCCCTGCACCCCATCTACCGCCATGTGCAAGCGGAGTTCGAAATGCTCCGCACGGCGCAGGGTGTGGCGTCGTTCGCGGATCTGGAAACCTGGGCGGCGCGGGCGCTGCAGCACCAGGAGGTTCGGGCCTACGAATGGGCGCGCTGCGCGCACCTGCTGCTTGACGAGGCGCAGGACACCAGCCGCGCGCAGTGGGCGGACATCTTGCAGCCGTTGGTGGCCGGGGGCGCGACGTTGACGGTCGTCGGAGACGTCCAGCAGTCGATCTACGCCTTTCGGGGAGCTGATTTCGCGGTGTTCGGCGACGCGGTGGCGGCGGTCCGTGCCCGGGGCGGTCTGGTGCTGGACATGGCCGAGTCGTTCCGGAGCGCCCCCGCCGTGGTGGCCGCGATCAACACGGCGAGCGCCCACCTGATGCCCGGCCCGGGACCCCGCCGCCCAAGCGCCACTGCCAGTCGGCCGCTGCGGGCCGGCCGGACCGACGCGGCGGTGGAAGCGCCCGTCGAGGTACACGTGGTGCGGGGCGAGGAGCGTCAGGCGCGGGAGACGGCGGCCGCGCGGGTGATCGCCGCGCAGTTGCAGGCGCAGCTGGGGCGGCCCGTTCACGACCGCGTGCTGGGCGGCGTGCGGCCCGCACGCTATGCAGATATGGCGGTGTTGCTGCGCGCGCGAACCCACCTGGACGACCTTGAGCGGGCGCTGCACGAGGCCGGGGTGCCGTATGCCGTGCACGGTGGCCGGGGCCTGTATCAGCGTCCGGAGGTGGTGGACGCGATGATGCTGCTGTGCGCTGTGGCGGACCCGACCGACGATGTGGCCCTGGCAGCCACGCTGCGCGGTCCGTGCGGGCAGTGGACAGACGCTGCCCTGCTCGGTCTCGCCGCCCTCAGGCAGCCAGGTCAGAGCTTGTGGCACGCGTTGTGCGGCAGCGCCGACGCGGCCCACCGCCGGGCCGTGCGGAGGCTGCGGTACTGGCGGCGAGCGGCGGGGCTGCACGGCGCGGCGCGCGTCTTGTGGCTGGCCGACCGGGCGACTGGCATGAGCGCCCAGCACGCCGCTCAGCCGGATGGAGCGCGCCGAACGGCAAATCTCCGGCGCTTCTCCGGGCTGCTGCGCGAATGGGCGCAGGCGGGACGGCGCGATCTGCGGCAGGTGGCAGAGTACCTTTGCAACCTGACCGACATGGCGGCGGCCGCCGGGGAAGCTGCCAGTCCTGTGGCGGACGCGGTGCAGGTCATGACCGTTCATGCCGCCAAAGGACGGGAGTTTCCGGTCGTCGTGGTGACCGGGCTGCTGCCCACGGCCATGCCAGACGTCCCCGTGCGGTTTGACCCGCAGTTCGGCCTGCTGCTGCGGCCTCCGCAGGGGGCCACGCCCCGCTGGACGGCGGCCCTGCTCGGCGCCCGGGAACGGGAGCAGAGCGAGCACGAACGCACCATCTACGTGGCGCTGACCCGCGCGGAAGAGCGCGTGATTGTGGTGCTTGCGCCCCGGACGGGCAAGGACGCTGCGCGGGGCCTGCAGAATGTGTTGGACGCTTTCCCGAACACATGCCCGCAGGAGTATGCGGCACAGCTTGTCCCACCAGGAACACCGCTGCCGCTCTCCGGGCAAGGCGGCCGACTGGTGCTGCCCGTCCGCCCAGGACCGGGCGCCGCACTGCCCGGCCGTCTGCCGGTCACGGCGCTTGCGGAGTATGCCCGCTGCCCGCTGGCGTTCCGCTTTCACCGTCTGGAGGGGTACTTGCCGCTCGCATGGAATGACCACCCGGCCACGCCGCGCGGGCAGACGGGCGGACGGACGGTGGGCAGCGCCGTGCACCGCGCACTCGAAGCGGGATACAGCGCCGACACTTTACCGGCGCGCTTCGGCAAGCTCACGGCCGCCGACCGGCTGGACGTACAGGACTTGTTGCGGCAGTTGGACGCCCCAGCCATCCGTCAACTTCGTGAGGGCACCTGGGCCCGTGAGGTGCCGTTCGCGCTGCCGCTGGGCCGGGTCACGCTCGACGGCATTGTCGACGCCGTTGACCCGGCGGCGGGCACGGTGATCGACTATAAGACCGATCAAAACGTCCAGCCGGAGCAGCATCTGCTGCAGTTGGCCGTGTACGCCGCTCAGTTCCATTCGCGTCAGGCTGGGTTGGTATACCTCAGGCATGGTCAGGTGCACTGGTTTGGCGCTGATGAGCTGCAGGCGGGCATGCAGCAGGTGCAGGCCTTGGTCCACCGCATGGTTGCCCTTGATCTGGCCCCAACGCCCTCCCCTGCGGTATGCGGCCACTGCGTCTACCGGGGCGTGTGCCCCTCTACGACTGAGTAACAAACATTGCGACTCTTAAGGGTGGACCCGGCGCGCGCCGGGTCCAGTCGTGCCGCGCTGAGTCTGTATTCGGTGACCCCCGTCATCCGCTTTGCAAATATAGACGGCACATCAAAACCGGGCCGACCTGACCAATTGCTCTCCCCCACCCGGCCCGGGTGCGCTCAGCGAGGATCTGGACCGCAGGAATTTCCGGATCCTGTCCCCCTTGCCGTTTAAGGTGGCCGTTCCCCACAAGGCCGCGTCCTCGGTCCCGGGGGGCAGAACATTGACGGGTCGGCTGGCAGCGTGTGTCAGCCAGCGCTCCAGCCCAAGCCTGTATGCCAGACCCCAGCCCGCCGGGTGCGGTGCACCTGCGTCAAAGTGCGGCCCGCGAAGCCGTGGAGCGTGCTGATCGCGGACCGTGAGTTCAGCCTGCAGGTGTGGTGCGGATTCCTGCGTTGGAAACGGATTTGGAGCTGTCGACGCACCCGGGACATGACCTGTATTAGTGATGAACTCGTCCGTGACCTGTTCACAAGCCTGAACCCGGGTGCGGTGCGGACGCTGTTCTGGCGGCCATCGGTCGCTGGCGGTGAGATGACCATGACCTGCTGGACCATGCCTGTGCCATTCACGCCGAGCGTCTTGACCGCAAGTGGCGCAACGGAACCTTCGTCTCGCTGAGCCGCAAACGCGCCACGTACGATCACCACCACGCGTGGTTGAGCGAACTGCTGCGGGTGGCCAGGATTCCCCTGTCGCGGATTCCCGCGGCCCTGACCAGCCAGCGGCGCAGCCGCTGCGAGGAGATCGGGGTGCGCAGGTTGAACGTTTTTGTCTGCCCGAAGTGCGGTCACACCGAAGACGCTGATCACAACGCGGCCCGGAACATCCTGAACTCGAATTGGACGGCGGAAGCTCGGTGACGCCCCGGTGCACCCACAGGCAGCACTGGCGGAGACGCTGCCCCCGCCCCCCCCCTCGTTCGGGCGACCCTACGGGGCTTCACCTGTGGCGTCGTGGACCGCTTTGATCAGGTCTTCCTTGCCCGTCGCGGCCGCGGCCAGGCGCTCGACGGCCTCGGCCGGCAACGCGGCAAGCTTGGCCAGGACGGTGGGCTGGGGTGCGCGGCCCAGTTTCACCTTGAGAATGTTGGCGACCATGCCCAGTGATTCGGCCGGTGACAGCGGCAACAACACGGGTTGCGGTTCGGGTGTTCTCCTGATCTTGGCGTGTGAGGGACCGGGACCCGGCGGGGACGTCGGCGGTGAGGCAACGTACTTGTCTGGATTCCGAACGGCGTCCACCAGTGTCGCCCCCAGCGAACGCGGCTTAAAGCCCTCGGCCAGCCGCATGCCCACCGCTTTGACCACCTCACGGATGCGGTCCGGGTGTTCGGCCACCAGGGCCTCGGCCACTGGACGCGTCACCTTCATGTCCGTCAGCAGCTTGACCAGTTCAGGATCCACCTCACCTGCAAACTCGTAGGTGATGCGGGTGTCTTCACCGGAACCCTTGTAGTTGACGTCGCGCAGGTACTTCGCCGCGATCAGATGGGCGTGGGCGCCGTCCAGGGTCCGTTTGACGTTGTTGGACCGTTGACCACTCAGGCCCGTGGCCTCCCGCCAGGCTGCCATGATCACCGGCAGTTCGCGGGCCAGTGAGCCGTCGTCACCCACCCGGTGGGCCTGCAACACCCGGTAGAGACTCCGCGCGGTCGGTTGCTTGAGGTCCCCCAGCAACTCGGCGTCAAGAATCTGGTAGAACCCCTCACGAATCGACTGCGCAAAATGGCGGGAAAACGTGACCCGGAGCGGCGCGCCCGCCTCGATGGTGCCGCCTTCCCCACTGGCACTCAGGCTGGTGTCCCGAACTGAAATACGGTCGATCAAGCGGTTGGTTTCGGTGGTGCCCCGGAATTTCCCCCCGGACTGCCGTGAAACGCGCGTCAACCAACTGACGCCCTCCAACCGCAGGAGGCTGTCCCGCAGCCTGCTGTAGGCGTTCCCACGGGTGCCCATGGGGGTGAGTTTGAGGAGGGCGTACGCCGTACACTCCACCGTGTCGTCATCGGGACACCCCGCGTCAAAGAACAGCGTCTGCAGGGCGAGCAGGACATCTGGGTCAACGCCGTGCGGCCGTCCACGGGCGGCCACGCCCTGGACATAAAAATCCCGGTCGCCGATGCTGAAGGTGGTTTCCCAGCTCTGATCGTCTCCGCTTTCACGGTTGAGGATGCTGAAGACCCCGGAACGCGCCAGGGTGAGTTCGTTGATCAACGGTTCGTTGCCCTGATGCATGATCTGATGATTATAGTGATTTTAAAAGATCTATAAAAGATTGATTGCATCATCAAGGAAAAACCAGGGACCGCGCCTGGTCGGTCTTTTTGCTGCCCCGTGACTCAAAGGTAGCGTGGCATTCCAGGGCTAAAAACTCAAAGGTAGCGATAGCTGGTCAGCCCCTGTGACTCAAAGGTAGCGTGCCTGAATGGCCCAGTTTTTCCCTGTTTGACTCAAAGGTAGCGTGGCCCAGTGCAGACCGTCTGCGCCGACAAATACAGCGTTTCGACTCAAAGGTAGCGTGCCCCATGACTCAAAGGTAGCGACAGGTCCGGCAGCGAGGTCTGAACGGCTCGGGACCCAGTGGGAGCGGCTTGAGCGATTGGCCGCATGGTGGGGGAGCGTTCAGAGGGATGGGCAACGTCTCCGGTGCGGCGCCGTGCTGGGGGCGGTGGTCGATTGGGCTGCGGAGTACGTTCGAATGTTGACACCGGTCAGGTCCGCACGGGTGCGGCGGGCATCTGGCGGCGCAGGCGCTCCCAGCACTCAGTGTTCAGGCTCACGTCTCCCGGCAGGGAGACCCCTGCCTCAGTGCGCGTGCCTTCCTGCACGTCAGGCCGGCGCCGCCGCGCCAGTTCGTAGACGCTCTTGCGCTCAGTGACGACATGCAGCACTTCATCCTCGATTTCTGCGGCATGCGCCACCGCCAGAGCAATCTGCGGCGCGATGACGTCCACGTAATCCTGTCCGGTAAACATGTCGCTATAGGCCACCGGATACTGGAACTCGCGTGGGCGAAAGCTGGTGCGGAGGATCAGGTGCCTCTCGGCGGCGCGGGCGGCTTCCTCAGCCACCAATTTGCTCAGGGCGTAGAAATTGACCACGGGGCCGGGCGTGTCGTCTTCGCGGTAGTTCCCGGTTTCACCACTGAACACATAGTCGGTGCTGATCTGAACCAGCTTCGCGCACACCACATTGGCCGCCTGCGCCATGTGACGGGTGCCCGCCACGTTGACCGCCCAGCAGCGCTCCCGGTTGCGCTCTGCGCCGCCCACGTCGGTGTAGGCCGCCGCGTGGACGATCACCTCAGGGCGTGCGCGGCAGACCACGGCCATGACCTGCGCGACGTCGGTGACGTCCAGTTCCGCCGAGGTGGGGGCAACGACGTCTATTCCCAGATCCGGCAGCAGGGCGCGCAGCTCGGTGCCCAGCCGTCCCCCGCCCCCGGTCAGCAGCACTTTCATCCCCGGTTCTCAGCCCACAGTTCAGCGCCGAAGTGGTTCCAGGGCAGGCGGCCCTCGTTGGGATCGGCCAGATCAAACTGGGCGTCCATGCTGTACAGCAGGGTGGCCCCTTCTGGTCCCGCCTGATAGCCGTGGGCCACCCCGCTGGGGATGTGGACCAGCATGGGCTGCTCGCCGCTGAGGACCAGTTTGCGTTGGACCCTCTGGGTAGGACTGTCCGCCCGGCAGTCCACCAGCCAGACCAGCAGTTGGCCGGTCAACACACACCAGAGTTCATTCTGTTCCTGTTTGACGTGGATATGAAAGGCGTTGATCCGTCCGGCAGCGGCCCACGACACGCTGATCTGGCGCGGGGTCAGGGTGCCGGGCAGGTTCTGCACGCCGGAACCGTCCAGGCGCAGGTATTCCATGAACGCGCCGTTCTCGCTGCGGTTCTTCTGGAGGGCGTGAATCCACACCCCACCGATCTGCGGCGGGGCAGGATAGGTTTCGAAGGTCAGCGCTTCCAGAGCAGGCGCGGCCAGCGGAATCGGCAGCTCGGGGCGGTTGGGTGAAGAGGTCATGCGCGGCTCCGTGTGTCCTGGGCGAGATAGATGAGGTACTGACCATACGGGTTCCTGGCAAGCCTGTGACCCAGCTCCAGCAACTGCGCAGTGTCGATCCAGCCGCTCCGCCACGCAATCTCTTCGGGCGAGGCCACCTTGAGGCCCTGGCGTTGTTCAATGGTCCGAATAAACAGGCTGGCCTCCAGCATGCTCTCGTGCGTCCCGGTGTCCAGCCAGGCCAGGCCCCGGCGCATCACCCGGACGTCCAGCAGGCCCTCTTGCAAGTAGATGTTGTTGAGCTCGGTGATTTCTAGTTCGCCCCGCGCCGAGGGCCGGATGCGCCGAGCCAGTTCCGTGACCCGCGCGTCGTAGAAATACAGCCCGGTCACGGCAAAGTCGGATTTGGGCCGGGCGGGCTTTTCCTCGATCGACAGGGCTCGCCCTGTCTCATCAAAATCCACCACACCGTAGCGCCCGGGGTCACTCACCTGGTAGGCAAACACCGTAGCGCCCTGGGTCTTGCGGCCCGCCGAGCGCATTAGGTCCGACAGGTCATTGCCGTAAAAGATGTTGTCGCCCAGGATCAGCGCGCTGTCACGGCCCCGCACGAAATCCTTGCCGATTAAAAACGCCTGGGCCAGTCCACCGGGTTCGGGTTGCACGGCGTAGTCCAGCTGCAGCCCCCACTGCAAGCCGTCGCCCAGCAGCTGCTGGAACCGCGGGGTGTCCTCGGGCGTGCTGATGATCAGGATTTCGCGGATGCCGCCCAGCATCAGGGTGGTCAGTGGGTAATAGATCATCGGTTTGTCGTAGATGGGCAGCAGTTGCTTGCTGACCGCCAGCGTGGCTGGGTACAGCCGCGTGCCACTGCCGCCAGCCAGAATAATGCCCCGCCGGTCTGAGGGCGGCGCGGTCACGACGGCGTTCCGGCCAGCCGCTCGGCGTACTGACGCTCGTAGTACTCGCGAAACTCGCCGCTACGGATCGGCTCCCACCACGTGCGGTTGTCGGCGTACCATTTCGCCGCTTCAGCGACAGCCTCTCTCGGCTCATATCTGGGTTGCCAGCCCAACGCCTTGAGCTTGTCCACGTTCATGCTGTAGCGCCGATCATGACCGGCGCGGTCGGTGACATGCCGGACCAGAGCGGGCGATTTGCCCAGGGTGTCCAGCACAATGTCGACCATCTCCAGATTGGTCATCTCGTGCCCGGTGCCGACGTTGTAGACCTCGCCAATCAGACCGTGCAGCAGCACGGTCTCGATGCCGGTGCAGTGGTCATGCACATGGGCGTAATCCCTCATCTGGAGGCCGTCGCTGTACACCGGAATCGGCTCGCCCAGAATGGCGTTGGTGGAAAACAGCGGCACGGCCTTTTCGGGGTACTGGTACGGCCCCACGTTGTTGGCCCCGCGCGTGATGGTCACTGGCAGACCGTAGGTGATGTGGTACGCCTGCACCAGTTGATCGGCGGCCGCTTTGCTGGCGGCGTACGGGCTGCGCGGCGCGAGTTTGTCGGTCTCCACGCTCTGGTGCTCGTCCCGGATGTGGCCGTAAACCTCGTCGGTGCTGATGTGGTGCAGACGAAGGCCCAGTTCGCGGGCCACTTCCAGCAGGACGTGGGTGCTGCGCACGTTGGTGTCCGTGAACACCAGCGGCCCTAGGATGCTCTGGTCCACATGGGTCTCGGCGGCAAAGTTGACGATCAGGTCTATCTGGTGGTCTTGGCAGGCCCGGCGCACGGCGTCTATATCACCGATATCGGCCACCACCAGTTTTAATCGGGGGTCTGCCCACAGATCAGCGAGGTTTTCCTTGCGGCCTGCGTAGGTGAGCTTGTCGTACACCACGATCTTGCTCTGGGGGTACCGCGCCAGCCAATAGCGCACGAAGTTGCTGCCGATAAAGCCGCAGCCGCCGGTCACGAGGAGATGTTGAGAAGTGTCGGTCATGTTGACTTCCATGGTAGAGACATCATGGCCCTCTCCGGGTCCTGCCACGCCGTCTCGCCTTCTCGGCCGTTGGGATGACACTGAGCTGAGCCAGGCAATGTTTGATCGGAGGGTCTCGGCCTGACCGTGGATAACGGCGGTTCCGAAGGGCTCCATCTCTTCCTGGGAGAGGCCAATGGCGCGGGTCAGGCTTTCAATTTTCTGCAGACCGGAGAAGACGCCAGTCCGTCCAGTCCCACCGTTTCCCGGCAGCCGCCCTTGCCCGAGACGAGAGCCTGGCAGGCGGTGCCGCACGATTTCTCCCCTTGGCAAACAATCCATTACGTCGATGCGTTCAGCCTCCCTGAAAGTTTCAGCGCCCCAAGCTATGGGTTTTACCGGTAAGACTGCTATTTCAGGATGGTAGGCATCTTGGCCAGCCACTGGTCTATCCCCTTACGCTCGTCGGGCTTCAGACCGCCCAGAAACCGGCAGCTACTCAGCTTGCGGGCCACCGTGGCGGCCGCACTGGGCTCGCTGGTCTGCTGCTCCACGCGCTGGACTTCGGCCTGCAGCCCGCTGCGGGAGACGCCCTGCTGTGCCAGCCCGATCAAACGGGCGTGGTGTTCTTCCGGTGCACTGACGATCACCGAGGCCAGCGTCAGGGCCAAGCCGCCGCGCAGCGCCTCGACCACCCCGTCGGGCCAGCCCAGGATCCGCAACTTGTTCTTGGCGAAAGACGTCCAGCTTTCGCCCAGCGGACCGAACAGGGCTTCCAGGGTGGCGGCGTCCTCGCCCGGTTCCTCCCTGGTGAGCCGGATCAGCCGGCTGCGTGCGTTGCCGCGGGAAAGACCCAGCAAAGTCTGTTGAGGACCTGTGCCTGTGCCGCGACTTCGGGTGCAGCACCGCGTCGTCCTCCGCCTGGAAGAAGAAATACGGTGAGACAAACGCCGACGAAGCCAAGCGGCGTCTTGGCCAGAACAGCACCTGTATGGGGCTTGGCCGCTTCGTCGGCTCGGGAAAAGGAAAACGCCCGACTCCTGCGTATTGCCCTGCAGCAGCGCCTCGAGATTGATGCCATGTCAGAGGGGATGGGGAAAAGCGCTAATGCCCACCGAGAAACGCGCCGTGGTCAGGCAGCTGGTCGCGGCGCACATCAAGCCCTTTTGGGCTTGTGTTCTGGTGGGCTTGCCCAAATCTTCCTGGCATGACCGCCCACAACCACGCCAGGACAGCGAACTCCGACAACAGATCCATGATCTGGCGCGCCGGTTTCCCCGCCGGGGCTACCGTTTCATCCACGCCCTGCTCGCAAGGGGGGGGGTCATCATCAACAAAAAGCGCGTTCGGCGCGTCTGGCGCGAAGAGGGACTTGCCATCGAACCCAAAGCATCCCGAAAAATCCGCACTGGTGAACAATTCCGATGCAGGCGGAGTACGCGGGTCATGTCTGGACGTACGATTTCATCTTTGACCAGACCATGGAAGGGACCACCCTGATACTCCTGACCTTGACGGACGAATTCACCCGGCAGTCCCTGGCCCTGCAGGTGGCGACGTCCCTCACCTCCAAGGAGGTCAAGGACGTGCTCCGGGACGTCATTGCAGGGCGTGGGGCGCCGCGATAACGGTTCCGCGGAGAGCTTCCATGCCCGCCTGCGGCCCGAATGTCTCAATCAAGAAATCTTCTCTTCCGCCAAACACGCCCAGGTGCTGCTCGATGATTGGGGGCGTTCTACAACGCCCGCAGACCACACTCGCCACTCGGCTACCGGACCCCAGACGAGTTTGCCGAGCAGTCCAGGGGGCGGCCGGCCGCCCCCCCTTGCGGAGACAACACCGCAAATGTGCACGTCAGCCCGTCCCTGGGGGAGCCGGGAAAGCTGATGTTGTACCCTTGACCTTGACCTGAACCCGGAGAACCTGTCCACATGAGAATGGAGCCTCTGGCATCATCGGGGAAGTCCCCCAGGAGGCCCGCAATGCGTGGAAAACGGTTCACTGAAGAACAGATTGCTTTTGCTCTCAAACAAGCGGAAACAGGCGTTTCCGTGACCGAGGTATGCCGGAAGATGGGCATCGCAGAATCGACGTTTTTCAACTGGAAGAAGAAATTCAGCGGCCTAGGGGTCAGCGAGTTACGCCGTCTCAGACAGCTTGAAGAGGAGAACCGCAAGCTGAAACAGCTGGTGGCCGATCTGAGCCTGGACAAAATCATGCTGCAGGACGTGATTCAAAAAAAGCTCTGAGGCCGGCCCAGCGCCGCGTCCTGGTCGATCACCTGCGGACGGGCTACCGGGTGAGCGAACGGCGCGCCTGCGCCGTTCTGAACGAGTGGCGGACCATCTATCGCTATCAGGGCATCGCCCGCCCAGAGGAACAACTGATCCAGAAAAGGATGACTGAGATTGCCCACACGCGGGTGCGATACGGATATCGCAGAATTCACGTCCTGATGGCGCGGGAAGGGTGGCACATCAACCACAAGCGGTTTTTCAGGCTCTACCAGCTGGCCGGGCTGAACTTGCGAATCCAGCGCCCAAGGCGGCATGTCAGCGCTGCACGTCGTGCAGCGCAACCGGGGGCAGGGCAGCAGGGTGAGGTGTGGGCCATGGATTTCGTCTCGGACGCGCTTTTCAATGGGAAACGGTTTCGGGCGCTCACGCTGATCGACACCTGGACGCGGGAGTGTCTGGCCGTGCATGTGGACCTCAGCATCAAGGGAGAGCGGGTCGTCGAGGTGGTGCAGGAAGTGAGCAGGCACCGTGGGGTGCCTGCCCGGATCCAGGTGGACAATGGCAGTGAATTCATCAGTAAAGCACTTGATCTCTGGGCGTATCAGCAGGGGGTGACTCTGAACTTTTCGCGTCCTGGACGTCCGACAGACAATCCGTTCATCGAATCGTTCAATGGCAGTTTCCGGGATGAGTGCCTGAACACCCACTGGTTCCTGTCGCTGGACGACGCCGCAGAGAAGATTGAAAAATGGAGGATCGACTATAATGATTTCAGGCCGCATTCCTCGCTGGAAAACCTCGCGCCCAGCGCGTTCCGAGCCAGGATTGCACCGACCTTTCGCCCGTCAGAGCCTCCATCCTGACCCGGACAGGTTTCTGGGATCGGCTCAACCTGAGCCGAGTCTCTACTCGAAACCGTCCAACTTTTGGGGCCAGTCCAGCGGTTACCACAAAGATGAAGTTTTCGTGTGCGGAGAAATTAATCTTCCTTTAGAATCTGTCAATTGGTGAGAACCATTGATCTAAGCGTAAATCGGTAGCGCCTCAGGGATGACAATTCTTGCCAGGTAGGATTCCGATGCGCTGCCAACGCTGCGAATCGACGCACGGATCAGTAATCGGCTCGAGCCTGAGAGTCGATAACGTAGAATAGGCACCGATTTGCGTCCTGGCACCTCAGGTTGACTCTCTTTCACCGCTCCTGGCGACAGCCTGAGGCTTTTCAGAGTATGGACGTGCGGCAACCCGAGGTTTTTTTGATTAGTAGACTCCACCCCTCTCTACACACCCGCAAGCGACTGAACCTGATCGCGGCGCTGAACTTCATCGACCTGGGCTCCGCTACCCTGTTGAGCCTTGTGATCACCCTAAGCTTCACGCCCACCCTATTCTGGACCGTTTTCTCACTGTGCATCCTGGCTACCTGGACCGCTTGGTCCCTGACGCGGGAAAGGCGCCAGGCATTGGCGTTGGATCCCTACGCGCGTGCCGTGACCACGCCCCTACTGGCTGGTGGGCTGCTGCTCGGCTTCTCGCAGCTTCCGCAGGTGGATCTTCCGTCGGGAGCCACCGGAATCTTGGTGCTGCTCTGGGGCCTCAGCATGGGCTTGGCCCGCCTGATCCTACGGCGCAACATGCCTTCCGTGATGATCGGGGTGTATCCCAGATCTGGACAGGATCTTCCTTCCGACCCGCGTGTGCATTATGTGCTCCTAGCCCAGCCCCACGACGTGCAACTGTCGGAGTTGGACGCGCTGCTGCTCGACTCGACCCGGCCACCAGCCGCGAAATGGCTCGAGCTGCTGACACACGCTCATACGGCGGGCACGCCGATCTGGACGCCCGCCTCCCTCAGCGAGGAACTGCACGGACGCGTGGCCCTGGAGCACCTGCATACCGCCCGGCTGGACCGCGTTCACTTTCACGACACCTACGCTCTCTTCAAGCGGGGCTTCGATGTGGGGGCCGTTTTGCTGGCACTTCCGTTCCTGCTGCCCCTGCTGGTGATGGTGGCCCTGCTGGTCGCGCTGGATGCTGGACGCCCTGTCCTCTTCTGGCAGTGGCGGGTGGGGCAGCATGGCTGCCTCTTCCGCATCGCCAAGTTCCGCACGATGAAGTGCGACTCCGAGCAATTTGGTGCGAAGTTTGCGGCCACCGGAGATCTGCGCGTTACCCGACTGGGCAGCTGGCTGCGCAAGTTCCGCCTGGATGAACTGCCTCAGTTCTGGAACGTGCTGCGCGGGGACATGAGCATCATCGGCCCGCGTCCGGAGCAGGAGGCGTTCGCGGAGCAGTTCGAGCGGGAGATTCGCCTATACGCAGTTCGGCACTGGGTCAAGCCCGGCATCACCGGCTGGGCCCAGGTCAATCAGGGCTACGCCTCAGGCGCGGACGAGGCGTTGGAGAAACTGCGCTACGACATGTTCTACATCAAGAATTTCTCGTTCTGGCTGGACGCCCGCATCGTCACCAAGACGCTCTGGACCATTCTCTCGGGCTTCGGCGCCCGCTAATCTGCCGTGTCTGAGGTTGCTATGACAAATATTCTCGAAATCCATCCCGCCGCTGTCCTGATCGAAAGCATTGAGAAACGCACGGCCAGAATCGGTGTCGTCGGTCTGGGGTACGTCGGTCTGCCGTTCCTGGTCGAGAAGGCCAAGGTCGGCTTCCACGTCACGGGGATCGACCGCAACCCCAAACGGGCGGAAATGGTGGCGCGTGGCGAGAATTACATCGGTGACGTCCACGATGACGACTTGCGAGACATCGTGGCGCAGGGCTTGGTGACCACGACCACTGATTTTGATGCGGTGGCCGACCTCGACGTGATCGTGATCTGTGTCCCCACGCCCCTGGACCGCAACCTCAGTCCGGACCTCAGTTACGTCAGGAGCGTGACCGCCGAGATTGCGCGCCACCTCCGTCCTGGTCAACTCATCAGCCTGGAGAGCACGACCTACCCGGGCACGACCGAGGAGGTCATGAAGCCCATTCTGGAGGCCAGTGGCCTGCGGGCCGGAGTGGACTTCTTCCTGGCGCATTCCCCGGAGCGGGTCGACCCCGGCAACGCGCGCTACACCACCAAGAACACCAACAAGGTGGTGGGCGGCAACGACCCGCAGAGTCTTGAGGTGGCGCTCGCGTTCTACCGGCAGACCATCGAGCATGTCGTGGCCGTGAGCAGTGCCAAGGCTGCGGAAATGGTCAAGGTGTATGAAAACACCTTCCGTGCCGTGAACATCGCTCTGGCCAATGAGATCGCCTTGCTGTGTGACCGCATGGACATCAATGTCTGGGAAGTGCTCGACGCTGCATTTACCAAGCCCTTCGGCATCATGCCCTTCTATCCCGGCCCGGGCGTGGGCGGGCACTGCATTCCGCTCGACCCCCATTACCTGGAGTGGAAAGCACGCGAGTACAACTTCCAGACGCACTTTATTGCCCTGGCCGGGGAAACCAACCGCAAAATGCCGGAATTCGTGGTGGACAAGGCGGCCCGGGTGTTGAACCAGGCCCGCAAGCCGCTAAACGGTTCGGGGGTCTTGTTGCTCGGTATGGCTTACAAAAGTGATCTCGACGATTACCGTGAGTCGCCCGCGCTGGAGATCTACAGGTTGCTGGAACGTGCCGGAGCACGGGTCACGTTTCATGACTCATGGACCCCTGAAGTCAATGAACACGGCGTCCATGCACACGGCGTTGCCCTGAGCGACGAGGCCCTGGAAGCCGCTGACCTCGTGATTATCACGACCCGTCACAGCGACGTGGACTACGGGCGCGTCGTGGAAAAGGCCCAGCTTGTGCTTGATACCCGCTACGCAACGCGTGGTCTTGAAAGTGAAAAGGTAATCCTGCTGTGAAGCGCTTTGCCTTAATTGGTGCAGCCGGATATATCGCTCCCCGCCACCTGAAAGCCATCAAGGACACCGGCAACACCCTGGTGGCCGCCCTCGATCCCTTTGACTCGGTCGGTATCATGGACTCGCACTTCCCGGATGCCGAGTTCTTCACCCAGCCCGAGCAGTTCGAGAGCCATCTGCATGACCTCCGCCGGGCAGGCCAGGGTGTGGACATGGTCAGTATCTGCAGCCCCAACCACCTGCATGATTCGCATATCCGGCTGGCCCTGCGGGCCGGTGCGGACGCCCTGTGCGAAAAACCACTCGTGCTGTTTCCGCAGGACATCCACAACCTCAAAGCCATTGAGGCAGAAACGGGTCGGCGGGTTTGGACGATCCTCCAGTTGCGGACGCACACGGCCCTGCTCAAGCTCAAGAGGCAACTTGACGCACAGCCTGAGTCGGGAATTAAGGACGTGGACCTCACCTATGTGACGAGCCGCGGCGTGTGGTACCAGCGCAGTTGGAAAGGCCGTCTGGAGCAGAGCGGCGGTCTGGCCAGCAATATCGGCGTCCACTTCTTCGACATGCTGACCTGGCTGTTCGGCGACGTGCAGCATGCGGAGGTGCATGAGCGCAGTGACATGGTCACGGCCGGGTTCCTGCAGCTCGAACGCGCCCGTGTGCGCTGGTTCCTGTCGGTGAATGTGGCGGACGTGCCGCAGGAGCTGCGGGACAGAGGCCAGCGCACCTACCGGTCCATCACCATGGACGGTCAGGAGATTGAGTTCAGCGAGGGCTTCACCGATCTTCACAACACCGTGTATCAGCGCACGCTGGCAGGCAACGGCTTCAGCCTCGACGACACGCTCGGCGCCATTGAAACCGTCGCGCGGCTGCGGACCCTGCCGCTGGTTCCCCCGGAGGTCACCCGCCGTCACCCTTTCCTCTCCGACACTCGTCGTCTCGTGGACGTGTGATGTGAGCTGGTGGAAGCATGACAGCGCTGTCGTGGATGACGGCGCTCAGATCGGCAGCGGCACGAAGGTCTGGCACTTCAGCCATGTGATGCCGGGGGCGGTGATCGGCGAGGGCTGCTCGCTCGGTCAGAACGTTTTTGTGGCCAACCAGGTCACCATCGGCAACGGCGTCAAAATTCAGAACAACGTCAGTATCTACGAGGGTGTGATCCTGGAGGACTACGTCTTCTGCGGACCCAGCATGGTCTTCACCAATGTCCGCACGCCCCGGAGCGAGTTCCCCCGCAATACGAGTGCCGACTACGCCGTCACCCGCGTCAAGCGGGGGGCCAGCATCGGCGCCAATGCCACCGTCGTCTGCGGCGTGACCTTGCACGAGGGGGCTTTTGTGGCCGCTGGCGCGGTCGTGACGAAGGACGTTCCCGCCTATGCGATGGTTGCAGGCGTGCCTGCCCGGCAGATCGGCTGGATGAGTGCCAGCGGTGACCTGCTCGACTTCACGGGTGGGGACACGGTCATAGACCGCCTCCAGCACATGTACCAGAAGATCAGCGACACCGAGATCAGGAGAATCGTATGACCAGCAGCGACATCAAGCAAATTCCCATCCTCGATCTTTCCCCGGAGATTGACGAACTGTGGGACGACCTCAATGCCGCCATCCAGCGGGTGATGCGTTCGGGGCACTTCATCATGGGACCGGACGTCCTCGCCTTCGAGCAGGAGGTTGCTGCTTACCTGGGCGTGAAGCACGCCGTAGGAATGAACAGTGGTACGGACGCCCTGATCATCGGCCTGCGCTCTTTAGGCATTGGCCCTGGGGATGAGGTCATCACAACGCCGTTTACCTTTTTTGCCACGGCCGAGAGCATCAGCAGCGTGGGGGCCACACCGGTCTTCGCAGACATCGATCCGGCGACCTACAATATTGACCCCGCCCGTATTCGAGAGCAGATCACGCCCCGTACCCGAGCAATCATGCCCGTTCACCTCTATGGCAACCCCTGCGCGATGGACGAGATCATGGCGATCGCTGAGGAACACGGCCTGCTGGTCATCGAAGACTGCGCGCAGTCTTTCGGGGCGCGGTACGGGGGCAGGCAGACAGGCACCATCGGCCACGTCGGTGCCTACTCCTTCTTTCCCAGCAAGAACCTGGGGGCGTTCGGAGACGGTGGCCTGCTGGCGACGGATGATGACCGGGTGGCGGAACTGGCGCGGATGCTTCGTGCCCACGGCTCGCGGAAGAAATACCATAATGAGATGCTCGGGTACAACAGCCGACTCGATACCATTCAGGCAGCGATTCTGCGTGTAAAACTGCCACATATTGACCGCTGGAACGAGGGACGTCGCCGCGTGGCTGCCACATACAGCGAAGTGTTGAAAGACCTGGGTGGGGTCGCGATCCCCAAGGTGGGCGAGGGGCACGTGTTCCACCAGTACACCATCCGCCTGACAACAGCCGACCGGGATGGGGTGCAGCACCTGCTGGAGCAGCAAGGCGTTGGGACAATGGTGTATTACCCGGTGCCGCAGGACTGTCTACCTGTATATGCCGGAGAACAGAGGCCATGTCCTGTAAGCGTAACCCTCGCACAACAAGTTTTGAGTCTGCCCATTGGCTCTGTGCTACCTGAAACAGATCAAGTTCGCGTCTGCCAAACGCTTACGTATGCAATGTCGATGCACGTAAATTCAAGCGCTAAGCTTTCGGATAGCCCACGTTCTACATGACGAGATGGTCTGTTTCGGAAAGTAGGCTTCTCAACTTCTCTCGGTGCATATCCTAACGTCAAGTCATCTTTGCTGCACGTACGTTTACTTTGCGGTATACGGCAGCCGCTGGATAATTATAATGTCAACTAAAGCGAAAATGGAGATGGAAATATGCGAAGAATTTATGAATGTGTATGCGGATCTTACAAATAATTCCTGACCTAGCAATAGGAGGTGCAGAACGACTGGTGGTACAGCTCACCGTTGAGCAACAGATTCAGGGGCACGAGGTTCATTTGGCCACGCTCTACGGTCCACGCGACAATCATAATCAAACTTACCTTCAAGATCATAAGGTTCCGATAACACATCTTGAAAAAAACATTGGTCTAGATTTACGCCTCATCGTTAAGCTGCAGACGCTCATCACCAACCTGCGTCCAGATGTTATCCATACACATCAGTACTCAACTAAGTACGTCCTACCGGAAGTGTTGCGCGCCCAAAGAGCTATGCTCCATACAGTCCATAGCCTCCCTGAAAAGGAGCTCACAAGGCGCGATCGCGTAATTCAACGGTTGGCGTATAGGCGGGGAGTGATTCCAGTTGCCGTAGCGGATGAGGTAGCGCGAGGCATGCAGCGCTTGTACAATGTGCGGGCACCAGTGATTCCGAATGGCGTAAATGTAGATCGCCTTCATGCCGGTGGAGTTACCCGAGCAGAAACCCGGAGGCGAGAGGGCTGGGCGCATGATCACGTCGTAGTTCTTAGCGTTGCCAGACTCAGTGCTCCTAAAGACCATTCAACACTTCTTCGCGCATTCGCGTTAGCGCAAGCTTCACAACCGACCTTGCGTCTGTCGTTAGCAGGTGACGGCATCCTGCGGCCTGAACTCGAAGCTCTAGCCGCCGAACTGGGAATTCAACAATGGGTTCAGTTTCTTGGAGTGCGGTCCGACATTGAGCAACTTCTAGGCGGGGCGGACGCGAGTGTGCTTTCCTCTGATTATGAAGGCAGTCCGCTATCTGTAATGGAAGCTATGGCTGCAGGCAGAGCCGTGGTGGCGTCTAACGTAGGCGGAGTCGCTGAGCTAATTTGCCACAACGTCAACGGCCTGCTGTTTGAAGCTGGAAACGTCAGTATGCTGGCAGGGCAATTGGAGCGCCTCACACACGCCGAAGAGCGGCAGCGCCTGGGTACTGCGGCTCACCAAACGGCGCGCGCGAAGTTCAGTATCTCTGCGATGGCCCGAGCGTACTTAGAACTGTGCGGTCAAACGCATAAGCAAGGCTACAGTGCTTAATTTAGTTTTCATGGCTGCCCTAGGCGGCCTACTCATGGGGGTGCTGTTCTGGCGCTGGAGGCTAGGCGTATACGCCCTGATGGCGCTGCTGCCATTCGAAAATATTTTTGTGTTCGGAGCATTTCGTGGTGGTTTGAAGGTGCTGATCGGGACGACGGTCCTAGCAATGTTACTCGACGTTTATCTTCGTCCATCCAGTCGGCAACAATTTCAGGCTGTGTTAACCAACAAGACGTTTTTACTTACGGTCGCCTTTACGGCCTGGGCAGTTTTCTCAACAGTCTGGGCGGTTTTTCCCGACGCAGCGTTAAGCAAAAGCACTAGCTTCGTTGGCGTAACTACACTTGTTGTGTTGCTGGGAATGCTGGTGCCAACACAGCTAAAGACGGCATGGACATTGCTAATTATTGCGGGTATTATTTCTGTAATCCAAGGAGTCGCTCAAGGCAGTTTCAGTGACCTCAACGGACGTTTCATTGGTGCGGGTGAAGATCCAAATGAATACGCTGGATTGTTGTTGACCCTTGGGGCAGTCGTTGTGTATGGTAGGTCTAAATTAAAGGTGTGGATGTTCGTACCAGCCGTCATCCTCTTATTCGGTAGTCTTCTCACGCAATCACGCGCAGGGCTGGTGGCACTTCTCGCAACACCATTGGTCGCACTGATTATTTTAGTACTGCGACGAGCAGTTGGCCTAAAGACACTCAGTGCGACCTTCATAGTCTACATATTCGCTGGCATCTTAGTCATCAGCGCAACCGCACTTTGGCCCAACCTGCAGTCCACGTTATTCTCCCGGGCGTCGAGTCTGAATAACTATGCAGATCCAGACACGTGGGCAGGTCGCCTAGGTATCTGGGCAGGCGGATTTCGCATGTGGTCAGAACATAAATGGCTTGGTGTCGGCGCAGGTAACTTCGGGTTTCTATCACCAGATTACTCCTTGGAAGCTGCAGCCCTAGCTCGGGCGAAAGGAGTAGCCGTAGCGCACAACACGTATCTGTCGAATCTAGCCGAGTTGGGCGTGGTCGGGCTCGGTATTTTTGTCTGCCTAATGTGGACCCTAATCAGCAGAACCAGCCGTCTGGCTGCAAATATTCCCTTTGCGCGCGCTATTTTAGTTGGGTCCGTTGTGATACTTGTTATGGCAATTACACTTAGCTTAGAATACAGTAAGATTCTCTACGTTCTGGTGGGGTCTCAGATCGCCCTGATGATCAGCGCCGAGCAGTGTGAGATTGACGTGTGACGCACCTGCTCCGAAGTACCACAGGCCGCAACACCCTCTTGATAGGTGCTGGGCTCACCTTTAAGCTTGCCATGCAGGCATTGAGTTTTGCAATCATTGCACCTACCCTTGGGAGCGCTAACTTTGGGCTCTATGCCAGTTTCCTCGCTATAAGTAACGTGGTCGGCCCGTTCGTTGATATGGGCACCTACGGCCTTGTCGTTCGGGACATGAACCGTGGTATCAGTGCACGTCAAGCCATCAGCAGCAACGTCGTACTTACCGTACTACTGGCTCCAGCAGGTCTGCTAATTTTCGCCCTCATCGCATGGGTGACCATTCCTGATGTTCCCATTTGGTCTGGAATCACGATTGCTGCAGGTATGATGCTCGGCCTGAAAATGTATAACCTTGCCCGCGCTATCTTTATAGGCGCGGGAACCGTTTGGAAGGTATCTGTACTTGAGGTCAATCTGGCGCTGTTTCAGCTGGTAGCGGCGTTGGCCTTGAGATATCTGGCTGGAACTTTCAACATGTGGGCGACGCTGGTGTTCATTCAGAACGCCCTCATTGGGCTGGTCGCCGTAGTGTGGTTGACGCGCCTCTACGGCCTCCCGCACCCGCACTTAAGCGGAGTGCCAATTATTTCTCGTGTCAGGGAAGGCTTGCATTTTGCCGTGTCCGGCGCGGCGGGCACGTTAGGAAGCGAGGCTGACAAAATGCTTTTGCCGAGGCTTGCTGGCCTTGAATCAACCGGTTTGTATGGCGCTGCACAGCGCATCATCGCTGTCAGCGCTGTTCCCATTACTGCTCTTAGCACCTCCGTCTACAGCCGCTACTTCAGCGCGGCCGAGGCAGGTGGGGGGTATGCTGCATCACGTTGCGTTGCCAACCGGATTGCTCTGCCCATCCTTGCATATAGCGCCACTGTAGCCGCTGTACTGTGGCTCGTAGCGCCCTACGCGCTTCTGCTGTTTGGTCCGAGCTACAGCGGTATCGAGACAGCTATCCGACTGCTTGCCGTCCTGAGCATCATCCTTGCGCTTCAGCTTCCGTTCGGGGATGCGCTCACGGGTAGTGGGAACCAACATATCCGCACACGCTATCAAATCGGAGCGCTTGTGCTGAATTTGCTGTTAAATCTGCTGCTCGTCCCGTTGATCGGCTGGCTGGGTGCGGTATACGCCGCCCTTATCAGCCAAACATTATTTCTAGCAGCTCTGTTTTTCCATCATGATCGAAAGGAGGATGGCCATGGCAACCCCACGCCCCCGCGTTCTTCAGATCTGTGACTACCATGGACCTTACAAGGGAAACTTCCTGCCGTCTCTTGAAGCGGCGAGAGCCGAGCTAGAGGCGCTCGGAGGCGTCCAAGTCGTGGCTTTCACCGACGTGGCGCAACGTACCGGCTGGTTCGATGACTTCGCTAGAGAGAATACGGTTGCACTTATGCCGCAAGGAGCCTCATTACTCCAGCAAGTGAATGCCATCGCACGCCTCGTTGAGCAGCACCGCATTAACATCATCCACAGCCACTTCAGCAAGTATGACCTAGCCTGCGTCGCAGCCGCCCAACTGGCGCGCGTCCGCAGTCGTCAGGTCGAGGTGCTGTGGCACGTTCACAGTCCCAGTTCAAGGAAGGCCGGAATATCCGCAAGCCTTAAGGATCTGTTTCGGTGGCGCCTGCTGGGCAGGTACCCCCGCACTGTACATGTCTCACGTGGAGGTCAGCTCACCATGACTGAACGGGGGCTGCAACAGAGACGGTCGGTGGTACTTGAAAACGGTATTAACCCAGAGCGGTTTTCATCCGATGAACTTCTACCTTGGCCAGCCGATCAAGTCAGAAGTTTTTTGACGTTTGGTTGGGCCCCCCAAGTCAAAGGAATTGACGTAATATTGGACGCTGCCGAGCAACTTGCTGCGCGCCGAGATGATTTCGTAGTGAGACTGGTCGGGCGTGAGCCACTGAAACAGCTCACGTTAGTGAGGTATGGCCACACGCCACCTCGATGGCTGATAGTTCAAGAGCCACAAGAGAAGGTCGAAGACCTGTACCGCAGTTCCTACGCGTTCATTAGTGCGAGCCGCCAAGAAGGCTTTCCATACTCGGTCGCGGAAGCGATGGTCCTCGGTCTCCCAGTCTTGTCCAGCGATATTCGAGGCCTGGAGTGGGCGAAGGAGAGCCGTGGTGTTTCTTTCTTTACAAATGAAAAGTCAAACCAATTGGCGGCTTTAATGGAGATCACACTCAATCAAGACGAAGTGACTTACTTGATCCTAGGTAAATGTAATAGAGATCTTATCTATGAGAAATATACAATGAGTAGATGGGTAAATAAATTGATGACTGTATATAATCAGATATTACATTCTAATAAATCTTAGTCTCAGAAGGAGTGTACCGTTGAACATTATTTATATCACCTCGTCGCTTCCTTACGGTCCTGGGGAAGCGTTTATTCTGCCCGAGTTAGCCGAGTTGTCTAAGAGAGGTCATCAAGTATGGGTTGTCCCGATGAATGGTAGGGGCGATTTACTGCATACAGGTGTACAGGACCTAATTCATCGTTGTCTGTCTGCCAAACTGCTGGATAGGCAAATCGCCTTCGGCGCTATTGCTGAATTTATCCGTGCTCCTCGAGTCTCTGTCGAAGCTATTTGTATGTTATGGACGCCGAAACTGCGACATCTGGGCAAGAACCTCAGTATAGTGCCTAAGGGCCTGTGGCTCGCTCGAGAAGCGAGGCGGTTAGACATCCACCACATTCATGTCCACTGGGCCGCAACGACCGCGAGCATGGGAATGGTGGCGAGCGAGATCTCAGGCGTTCCTTGGAGTTTTACAGCACACCGTTGGGACATTGTAGAAAGCAATCTACTAGATCGCAAAGCGCGCCACGCTCAATTCGTTCGCTTCATCTCCAAGAATGGTCTGCACTTGGCACGAGCCCGAGGGTTGAGCGCGGATATCGATGCGATTGTACTTCATATGGGTGTCCGACTTCCGCTCAGCATAGCTCAAAAGACGCGAAGGAGTCCGAAAAAGCATATTCTGTGTCCAGCTAACCTGATCGAAGTTAAGGGGCATCGATTTTTGTTGGATGCTATGGCCCGATTACCAGACGGTTCCAGTGAACTTTGGCTAGCTGGTCATGGCGTGCTAGAAAAAGAATTGCGCGAACAAGTCAAGCGCTTGGGCATTGAGAAACGGGTCCGGTTTCTAGGACAGCTTCCGCACCAAGAGTTGCTTGACTTATACCGCCGAGAGGAAGTTGATATTGTGGTCTTGCCCAGTCTAGACCTTGGTGACGGCCTCCATGAAGGTATTCCAGTCTCCCTTATTGAGGCGATGGGACAGCGCGTTCCTGTGGTTTCTACTTTGACTGGAGGAATTGCAGAGCTGTTGGGGGATGGCGCAGGCTTGCTCGTGCCCCCCGCTGATGTTGGGGCACTCGTCGATGCGCTCAAAGGATTGCTAGAGGATTCGGAGAAGCGGCGTACTATAGGGTGTGCGGGTTACAACCGCGTTCAAAGTAGGTTCTCAATCACCTCTGTTACCGAACAGTTGGAGCAACAGTTTGCGAAGGAGCGTGTTCAAGCATGAAGGTCGTGACAGTTATCGGGGCACGTCCTCAATTTATCAAGGCTGCAGCCGTGTCGAGGGTGCTGCGTTCCGAAGCGCGGGTGTCGGAAGTGCTCGTGCATACGGGGCAGCACTATGACGAGAACATGAGTACCGTTTTCTTTGACCAACTCGGCATCCCTGCGCCAGAGCGGCACCTAAACATTGGTTCCGGCACTCATGGCTTACAGACTGGCCGCATGCTGGAGGCCGTAGAGCAGGTGCTGCTGCAAGAGCAACCCGATTGGCTGCTTGTCTATGGCGACACGAACTCGACATTGGCGGGGGCCTTGGCCGCCGCCAAGCTTCATGTGCCGGTCGCGCACGTTGAGGCGGGCTTGCGGTCCTTCAACCGCCGGATGCCCGAGGAAATCAACCGTGTTTTGACTGACCACGCCTCGGATGTGCTATTCGCGCCGACCTCGGTCGCGGTGGAGAATCTGCGTCGTGAAGGAATTGCTGACGAGCGAATTGTTCAGGTAGGCGACGTCATGTATGACGCCGCGCTGTACTTCGGAAACAAGGCGGAACTGGAGAGCCGGGTATTGGAAACGTTGGATCTGCGCCCAGGTGCGTATGTCCTGGCAACGGTTCACCGGGCGGAAAACACCGACGCGCTGGAGCGTCTGCACGCCATCGTCGACGGCCTGATTGCCGTGGCGGCCGATATGCCGGTCGTGCTGCCACTGCATCCGCGGACGCGTGGTGTGCTAGAGCGTGCAGGAATGCTGGAACGCGCGAGCCAATGTATGTACCTGATCCCACCTGTGGGCTACCTCGACATGATCAAACTCGAGAAGAATGCCTGTCTGATCGCGACGGACTCGGGCGGCGTTCAAAAAGAAGCTTACTTTTATGGCGTACCCTGCGTGACGTTTCGTGACGAAACCGAGTGGGTCGAACTCGTAGAAACTGGCTGGAACCGCCTCGTGGCACCCGTGAGTGCCCACAAGATTCGAGACGCCATCCTTTCGCAGCGGGGCACACAAGGTGCCGATCTTCAGCTCTACGGTGAGGGCGATGCGGGTCGGCGAATTACGAACGCTCTGATGGAGTGGAAGTGAAGATCTTGTTGGTGAACCAATATGCCATTCCGCCTCAGCAGGCGGGACCTATGCGGCATTTTACGCTGGCACGTGAACTCGTACAATTGGGCCACGACGTGACGATCGTCGCTTCAAGCTTCGATCACGTGACCCGCCAGGAAACGCGGCTACGACCCCATGAGAAACATCAAGTGGAGTTGATTGACGGTGTTCGGTTCCTCTGGTTGCGTACCCCACCATACTCCGGGAATGGGCTGGCCCGCATCTGGAACATGCTAGTCTTCACGGCTCGGGTATGGCAGGGTATGGGCGCTCAGAGTTTGGGCCGGCCCGACGTCATCATCGGCTCAAGCCCGCACCTCTTTGGTGCTCTTGGTGCTGAGATTCGCGCCCGACATCTACGGGTCCCCTTTGTTCTGGAAGTCCGTGACTTGTGGCCGCAGAGCTTGGTCGACCTGGCCAACATGTCAGAGCGCCACCCCATCGTGCTCGCTCTTGAGGTTATAGAACGGTACCTGTATCGGCGAGCCCGGCGGATCATCGCTCTGCTGCCCGGTGCCAGCGAGCCTATGGTAGCTAAGGGCGCCAAACGAGCCAAGATTGTCTGGATACCGAATGGCGTGGACTTAGCGATATTGCCCGCTTCCAACGCATCGCCCCAGGGGGCCTTTACCTTGATGTACGCTGGAACACACGGTCTGGCCAACGGGCTTGACCTTGTGCTGGATGGCGCCAAGCTGTTACTGCAGGACACCAGCTCACCGAAGGTGCGCTTCATCTTGCTGGGCGATGGTCCGAATAAAGCCCATCTGATGGAGCGCGTGAGGGCGGAAGGTCTGACCAACGTGGAATTTCTGGCGGCCGTACCGAAAAATCAGGTTTATGCGTTGCTGCAGCAGGCACACGGCTTCCTCTTGATCCTAAAGGACTCGCCGGTGTTTCGCTGGGGGGTGAGTCCAAACAAACTTTTCGATTACTTCGCGATGGGCCGTCCCGTCCTGTTCGGCGTCAACACACCGTACAATCCAGTCGCCGAGTCGGGCGCCGGGCTAACCTTTGCCCCAGGCGACCCGGCTGCCTTCGTGGCAGCCGTCAAGGAACTGGCAAGCCGCAGCGTTGCGGAGCGGACCGCGATGGGTGAAGCCGGGCAGAAGCATGTCCGTGAGCACTACGACTTTCAGCGTTTGGCACTCAAATTGGAGGCGACCCTTCAAGATGTGCTGCGTGGCGAGGGGACAGCCGACGTAAGTCAGCATGGGTCGAGCAAAACATAAATACGTTGTGGCGAAGCGCTTTCGGCCCCTGCCACTTGCCTATTGAAATTGCAAGGGTTTACAGCAAATGACAGAATAGTTGCGCCAGGAATTCAAGTGCAAACAACTCCCGGATCAGAAACAGGCTATCCAAAATTCTTCCATGATGGCGCTTCTTTTCTGTCAAATGCTCTATAAGCGTCCGGACAGCCGACCACATTGATGCCCATGCAGGTCGGGACGGTTGAAACGGTGATGTTGGGTTCAATGATCTGGGTCCCGTACATCAGCGTGGGGAGGATCCTGGCAAATAAGCCGATCACTGGCCCCGCCGGGGTGTTGCTCATGGTGAGCTTGACGCGGCCCGTGCGGGTGTAGCTGGCGCGGTGGTGGATGCCACGCCGGTAGTCGCTGCTCGTGATGTTGATGACTACGCCGTCGCCAATGGCTGCGCCTTCTCCGGCGAGCTGCACGGCGTCATACGTGGCATCTGGCGTGCCGGTGATCGTCAGGCTGCCGCCCCGTTCCCGCAGGCGCCGGTGACGGTGTTGTGACCGTCTTGGCGTCGTCCAGCCACACCGTCCTCGCTCCACTGTTGAGCGCGGCCCGGAGCGTGGAATACCAGTGAGTGAGCACATCGCGGGTGCTGCCCCGGCCCAGTACAGGAGCGCCTACGGGCGCCTATGCGCCCCCTTGCCGCAGCAGACGGGTCAGCTCGCCTAGGGCGCTGCGCTTGGCTCCCCGGATGTCGTCTGGGGCAGCGGGCAGGTCGGCGGTGGTGTCGCTGATATAGTCAGGGTTAACGTGTGGGATCAGGCCTTAGTAAGCTTTTTGCCCAACCGCATTGCGGGGCGCTCAACGTATTCGTGGAAGACATGGCCTAGTCCCAGAGTTAGCACAACAACGATCAACGCAATGGACCAAGCTGGTATCAGGCCATGCAACAGATGAAACATCGTCAAGATGACCAGTACGTGCAGCAGATACACCGAATATGAGATGCGGCCCAGCCAGAGGGCAAAGGGGCGCGTCAGCAAATGTGAAATGCGTGAACTAGTTAGGCTAATGGCCATAATTGTGATTGATCCAACCGTAATAATGGTGTCCGCAGTGAACGTGTATGGGAAGGTCAAAATGCGTGTGCCGCTGTACAACAGTATGCCCAGGACAAAAAACAGTACCCGTTGTGGCCGGGGCCGCGCTGCCACCCATGTCCCTACCTCCGACTGGAACCGAGCGAGCGCGGCCCCGGCAATAAAGCAACCTGTGTAGATGATGGTCAGGTCCAGATCACCGGTGGACCCAAACATCTCCTCTGCCACGAAACGAAGGCCCAGCCCACCAATCATCAGGGCTAAGGTGGCAGCCAGCAGCAACCAGACTGACTGACGCTGAACGAACCAGCCCAGAAGTGGATAGACCAGACTGACACGCATCTCAATTATCAGTGACCAGAACACTGGGGCCAACAGGGCAGCATCGAACACACCAATCAGCAGGAGGTGTCCCATAATGTTCCCCATGTCGATGCTTTGCCAAGGGGAGTTAAACCATGTACTCAAATCCGGCTGCTGCGCGTGCGGGATTACAGCCACAAGCCCCAGGGCCAGCAAGACGGTTGCCAAGTAGGGTAGGTAAATTCGGCAGATGCGCTTGATCAGGTATCGCGGATAGGGCTGGACGCGGTTCTTACGGAAGGGAAGGTACAACACAAACCCCGACAGGCAGAAAAACAAGACCACCGCCTCGTGGGCCGCGATAAACAGGTTCAAAGGGGTCTTCTGTATGAATATAATAGCCTGATGTGTCGCCAGATATGGGCCTGTCTCCACCCTGAACACATTGGTCAAATGTCCGAATACTACTGCTAACGCTGCTAGACCGCGCAGGCTATCCAGTTGTTCAAAGCGTTGTTGAGTAGTATCTGCTGTCGGAGCTATCCGAGCGCGGCCCTGCGGGATATTTTGTGTGGTCGTCATGTCGGATGATCATAAATCACATGGGCAGTTAGGAATCTGTTTAGACCATTTGACGGAAAAGGTGCTGCATACTGAGTAAACTGACTACCCCTTGTCTGGACTTTGGCCATTGACAGGGGGAGCGGCATGCCGCTCCCCCTGTCAGACTTGAGCATGACACTGCTGCCGAACTGGTTCACTAGAGTCCTGCAAGGATTCGCCCCGCTCTTCTCGGCACGGGTTTGGCCGCAGGTTCAACTCTTGGTGATTGGGGCAATCTTGTCGCCTGGGAAGCGGACGGTGACCGCCGCTCTCCGGGTCCTCGGATTGGCAGACGATCCCAGGTTTGGTACGTTTCACCGCCTGTTGAATCGGGCGCGCTGGTCCAGTCTTCAGGCCAGTCGGGTGCTGCTCAGCCTGCTCCTGACCACCTTTGTGCCCTCTGGACCGCTGGTGCTCGGCCTGGACGACACCATCGAACGACGATCCGGCAAAAAGATTAGCGCCCGAGGCATCTATCGCGATCCGGTGCGGTCCACCACACCCAGGGTCACCAGACGATCGGCCAGCAGTTGCATCGTCCATTTCTCCCGGCCTTCAGGACTCGAGCACACTTCGGCGATCAAGATCGCCGTTTGTTGCGCGTTCAGTTTGGGCGGTCGTTTGGGACGTGCTTTCTCGTAGAGGGCGGCCTTCAGGCCGCCCTCGGTGTACTTCCTGCGGATCGACGCGACGGTGGCAGGGCTGACGCCCTGACGCTCGGCCACGTCTCGGTCCAGCAATCCCCCGTCGCTGAGGAGCAGGAGGCGTGCGCGGGTCATGACCCGCGCACTGTGCACGCCTTTCCGACAGTTGTTGCCGCTCATCGTCGCTCAGCTGCACAACCCGCTGTTTCTGTCGTCCCAGCCCTCAGTTTATCTGAAGGCATGCCTGTGGTCATGCACTAGCTGGTAGGTTGGGGCGATGCACATGGTTTTAAGCTTTCTAGAGGCCTCCTGCCGTCTGATCATTACGCGCATCGGGCAGGGCAGGCAGGCGCCGAATGGTTGAGCGCGATGCCTGACCCAAAAGCACCTGCCAGCCCTCAGACGCGGACCCTCGTTGCTCGCGCCGCAGGTGCTGCACTGCCCGTTCTGCCTCTGCTGCTGCTGCTTGCACCACTAGCTTGTTTTCGCCCCCCGCCCCTTGACCGCACGGCCAGGACCATCATACTGATGTATGTGGGCCTGACCGTAGCTGCAGCTCTTGCTGCGCCGCAGCCTGCTGCGGCACTCTTGGGCGCGCTGTTCAAACTCAGTCTGATCCTTGGCCTGACCTTTTTGGGCGCAAAGTGGGTGAGTTCGGCAAGTCTGCGCGGGTTACTTCCCGGCATTCTGCTGGTCCTGGCCACCGCCCAGATCTATGCCGCACAGATCGGCGCTTATCAGCTGCTGGTCGACCGCCTCAGTCATCCCTACTACACATCGGTCTCTCTTGGTCTAGGGGGCGCTGTGGCAGTCTGGGTGGCAGTCCTCAGCCGTAGTTTGTTCTGGCCCTGGCGGGTCGTAGGCATCTTGGCCGGCGGGGCCCTCCTGGGGCTGAGCGGCAGCCGTGGCGGCGTGCTTGCCCTGCTCGCGGGATTGCTGGCTGCTGGACTGGTCTGGCTGGTCCGCACGCGACGTTTCCAGACTGTGCTGTGGAGCGCGGCCGTGGGCGTTTTGCTGTTGGGCGGATTCGCTTTGCTCCACATAGGCAGTGCTGGGGGCGAAACCATCCCAGTTCTGGACCGGTTGAGCAGTCTGGAAGCCAATGGACGTGACGTCACCTGGTCTGACACCCTGGACGCCATCGCGGCGTATCCCTTCTCCGGGTACGGTCCTTATCAGCTGGGACCGCAGATCGCCCCCGTCACGGAGAAGTGTGTGTGGTGGCCAGCGCTTCAGGCGGCTCGTGTGGAGTGCCCGGCTCTCGTCCAACATCTTGATAACGTCTGGGTAATTGCGCACAATGCCGTGCTTCAAGTCTGGGGCGAGTCTGGCCTCCCAGGCCTGCTGGGCCACCTGCTGCTGTGTGCGTTGCTGGTGATTCGTACGTGGCGTTCAGGTGACCCCCTCGCCAACGCGATTTTGTTGGGTCTGTTTGCGGCTGACCTGACGGACAACGTCACGATGGTACCTGGCCCTTTCTTCGCCGCACTTCCCTGGCTGGTCGGTGGAATGGGTCTCAGAGGCAATCTTGTTACGCCTGCAGCTGATTCAGCTCTACCCTCCGCACGTACCTGGTTTGCCCTGCCTTGGGTGGCGACGGCTTTGTTGATCTTCTGGGGATTTCCACTTTGGGCCGCCACTCTAGAAACTTTCAGGCCGTCCGCTGCTCCGGAGGTCACAATTCGGGAAGTGGTGGCGTCGCCAGTGTGGCGCGGCGACGACCCATACCAGATTCTCCTGATGGCTAGCGCGCCCGCTGGCCCTTACCGCCTTCAGGCCCGCCTGTGTGCACCTGATGGAAGTCGGTGTCATACCGTCATGACGCGGAACGTCCAAAGTGAAGGTATACCCCCAACACTCCTCCAGATCCTGCGCTTTCCCCTGAAAGATTCCGGACCCTGGGAAGTTCAGTTGCAGGTTCGCCACTTTGCGCCGCGGCCTTGGCAACTGCGGGCCTTAGCCCTTACCAGTTGGCCCCTGAGGAGGGACGACCGACCATGACGTCGGTCCCCCACCGCCTGCGGGCCATCCTGACCGGCACAGCTGGCATGGCATTCCTGGGACTCGCCATGATGAGCCTGCCAATCGTTTTGCGCCAGAGCGAGCAAATTGAATTCCAGCGGCCCCTTCCGGTGACCACTGCCGTCACCTGTGCCCCGGACAGCCCACCTGTGACCGTACAGAACCTCATGCCCGGCAGCGCCGGGACAACCAGTAAACCGGGGGAGGCTGGAGTACACGCCCACCTCTCTGCGACAGGTGCGCTCCATCTTCGGGTGTGCCGCACCGGAAGCCTACAGCTCAAGGTGCGCGGCGTTGGCAGCGCCGGCTGGGGCGCGCAGGCGACCATTCTGATGGAGGGGCGCACCCAGCAAACCGTCAACCTGGACGGTTCTCACGTCTTGAACATTCCCATTGCTCAGCCGGGCTTAGTGACGCTGGCGTTCGTCAACCACGTCGGTTGGGTGCCCGCCCGTTACCTGACCGTCACTCGCGATCCTAGAGGACCTTGGTGCGCCGAAAAGCCCCCCTACCGGGAGGGAAGGGCATGGCTGCGGCCCGGAGGGGATTACGGTGACATTACGGGTGGGGGGCGCCTGAATTTCCCGACGTGCGGGGCAGGCCAGGTCAGCTTCAGGGTGACGGGTCAGGTGAAAAAGGGTTCACCGCCTCAGATGCAGGTCAGACAGAATGGTCGGATTGTCGAAACACGTCAGGTGACGCAGTTAATCCTGCTGACGTTTGCTTTAGAAGAAGCGAGTCTCTTGACCTTCACTGTCCTGAATCCTGATGTGGAGGTAAGGTCTGAGCGCTCTATTTATGTTGACGCTGCCACCGTCAAGCCTCATTAACAGGTGCCTCTCATACGAATCCCGATTAATTAATTATACGAGGCCACCAATGGAAGAAGGTTAGGGAGCGCGCCCGTTCACACTGATCTTCCAACCACCGACAATGGGCGGCGAGCAGCCCTTTCAGCGCGTCCAAAGTGGGGAAATGTCGGTTTTTCAAGGGCACATCGGTGAGCGACCACAAGCGTTCTGCCGGTTGTAACTCTTGAGAGTACGGGGGCAGAAAGACCAGATGGAGGCCTTCAGGACAGATCAGCTGCGGGCCACAGTGCCACCCCGCCCCGACCAGAACCAGCACGATCTCCCGGCACTGCCCCGCGCCGGTATCACGGGCAAAGCGGTCGAGCACCGCCTGAAAGGCGAGTGTGTCCACGCTCGGCACCAACCAATACTGGCTTTCCCCTGTCTGCGGACAGACAAATGCGTACACGTACAGCCAGGCGTAGCGGTGTTCCACCGCTACCGTTGGGGCTTTGCCTCGCTCAGCCCACATCTTCCCAACAATGGGCTTCAGTCCCAGACGGTGTTCGTCCATGCACCAGACTTCTGCTGCTCGTCCAGTTCCTT